>NZ_JBVIWC010000002.1:0-62915 GCF_055594965.1 Kitasatospora sp. NPDC040550
GTCAGACGAGGCCCCTTGGCACCCCGGTCCTTCCGAATCTCGAAGTCCATAACACCCCTTGAGCTGGGGTGTTGCAACGACCACTAGAACCTAAGGGTCCCGGGCGGGGGCTCAGTGGTGCTCCCTGGCCGTCAGGCCGTGGGGGTGAGCAGGGAGTCGGTGCGGGTGACGGTGACGCCCATGCGGTGGAAGGCGTCGACGGCGGCGGCGTGGCCCTGGGGGGAGAGGGCGGCGACGGCGTCCTCGGCGACGGTGGTGGGGTAGCCGAGGTTGACGGCGGTGCGGACGGTCTCGCCGACGCCGTACTCGGTGGCGATGCCCGCGATGACCAGGTCGGTGGCGCCGAGCCGGTTGAGCCGGTCGGCGAGGTCGGTGCCGGCGAAGGCGTCGATGCCGTACTTGGTGACGACCTCGTTGCCGGGGCGGGCGGCGACCTCGGGGGCGAAGCGGTTGAAGGCGGAGTCGGGGCCGCCGTCGCTGCCGTCCATCCGGGCGTAGCGGACCAGGACGACCGGCCGGCCGGCGGCCTCGAAGGCGGTCTTGAGCCGGGCGGCGGAGCGGACCACCTCCGGGCCGCTGAGCGGGGCGACCGGGCGGCTGACGATCCACTGCTGGAGGTCGACCAGCACCAGGACGGTGCCGGGGGTGAGGGCGGGGGTGTCGGGCATCGGGGTTTCCTCGGTGGTCAGTCGGTGACGGGTGGCGGCCGGTCGCTCACTCGGCGGCGACGAGCAGGGCGGTCCAGGTGAAGCCGGCACCGGCGCTCAGCAGGACGGCGATCCGGCCGGGTTCGAGCAGGCCGCCGGCGTGCAGGTGGGCCAGGCCGGCGGCGGCATCGCCCGCGCCCAGGTGGCCGGTGCGGGTGCCCAGGTCGAGCACCTCGACGCCGGTGAGCCCGAGGCCGTCGACGGCCGGGAGGTAGGCGGTCTCCAGGACGGTGCGGCCGAGCCGGGGGAGCAGCAGGTGGCTGAGCCGGGCGTCGTCCGGGGCGAGGCCGGCGTCGGCGAGGGCGCCGCGGACGGCCCGGACCACGCCCTCGCCCGCCGTGGCGGCGAATTGCGGGCCGAGGCCGTCGCCCAGGAAGGCCTTCTTGGTGCGCCGGATGTCGAGGGTCTCGCCGTTGGCGCGGGGCGCGGCGGAGAAGGCGTCGTGGCCGCGGTGCATGGACTCCAGGTCGGGGGCGGCGGCGGTGTGCGCGGCGAGCAGCCGGTACGGGCCGCGCTCGCGGTCCAGCACGAGCGCGGTCGCGCCGTCCCCGTAGGCCACCCCGTAGTCGCCCTGCCAGCGGTCGAAGCCGGGGGCGGCGAAGCGGTCGCCGGTGGTGACCAGGGCCCGTTCCAGGGCCGGGTCGGCGGCCAGCCGGACGGCCGCCAGCTCGACGGCGGTGGCCCCGCCGTTGCACATCTGCTGGACGCCGAGCGGCACCGCCCGTACGGCGCCCGCGTGTTGGGCGACGTAGTGGGCGGGGGACCAGAAGTCGTGCCCCTGGTGGTAGATCCAGGCGTGGACGACCAGGCCGATCGACTCGGGCGGGCAGCCGGCCTCGCCGATCGCCTTGGCGGCGGCGAGGACGGCCATCTCGGGGCCCGACGGGCCGTCGCTGACGGGCAGTTCGAGGTAGCCGTCCTTGGCGGCGTTCTCGGCGGTGACCCGGCCCCCGGCGACCGCCGCTGCCGCGGTGTCCGTGGTCGGGGGGAGCCAGTCGACCACGGCGGCGATCCGGGGCGGTGGGTCGAAGCGCATCGGGGCGGTCCTTAGGGGAGGGTCAGCGGGCGGGGCCGGCGGGCGGGGCCGGCGGGCGGGATCGGCGGGCGGGGTCAGCGGGCGGGGTGGTGCAGGGCCTCGTCCAGCAGGGCGGTGATCCGGTGCGCCTCGTGCAGCGGGAGCCGGGTGTGGACGTGCTGGTCGGGGCGGACCAGCACCACGGAGCCGCGACCGGCCGGGCGGCCGGCGGCGCGGCCGGCGCCGTGCGGCCGGGTGCCCGGGCCCGGCTCGGCCGGTGCGCCGTCGTGCAGGGTGCCGGTGGCGTCCAGCACCCGGACGTCCAGCAGCCCGGGGTGGCGCTTCTCGGCCTCCTCCAGGGCGCGGGCGACCCGCGGCGGCAGGGCGGTGCCGGGCAGTTCGACCAGCAGGGTGTGCTGGAGGTCGGAGACGGCCTCGCGCAGCGACAGCCGGCGGCCGAGCCGGCGGTCCCAGACCTGCCGGTCGGGGGTGAGCGCGCCGGGCACGAAGCGGTGGCCCCAGAGCTTCCAGCTGCGCAGCCTGGTCTCCCGGCCCTCGCCGTAGACGGTGCGCAGGCCGGCCAGCCAGGGGATGTAGTCGAGGTCGAACAGGCCGAACCGGGAGGCGGCCGCGGCGGCCCGGTCGCGGGCGGTGACCTGGGCGGGCTTGCGCAGCAGCCAGGCGCGGGTCTGCAGGTCGGCCTGGCGCACGACGGCGCGGGCGACCTGGGTGCGCTCGGTGTGGTAGCTGTCGAGCAGGGGCGCGCCGGCCTCGCCGCGCCAGACCAGGGCGAGCTTCCAGGCGAGGTTCTGGGCGTCGGTGACACCGGTGTTGAGGCCCTGGCCGCCGGCCGGGCTGTGGATGTGCGCGGCGTCGCCGACCAGGAACACCCGGCCCTCGCGGTAGCGCTCGGCGTGCCGGGCGTGCACCGCGAAGGTGCTGGTCCAGGCGGAGTCGCGGAGGGTGAGGCCGCCGGGGCCGCGTTCGTCCACGACCTGCTGCATCAGCTCCAGGGTGGCGTCCTCGGGGGCGAGGCCGGGCGGGAGCGAGGTGAAGACCCGGGAGCGGCCGCCGGGCAGGCCGATGATCACCAGCACGCCGCGCGAGGAGCAGAAGTAGTGGGCGGCGTCGTGCTTGAGCGGGCCGTCCACGTAGGCGTCGACCAGCATGAAGGTGTTGGGGTAGGTGAGGCCCTCGAAGCTGAGGCCGAGCAGCTCCCGGACGGTGCTGCCGGCGCCGTCGCAGCCGAGGACGTACGCGTACTCGGCGCGCCGCTCGGTGCCGTCGGCGTCGCGCAGCACGGCGACCACGTGGTCGGGGTGCTGCTCCAGCCCGGCGAGCGAGGTGCCGCGTTCGACCTCGCCGCCGAGCCGGGTGACGGCGGCGCCGAGCAGGTCCTCGATCTCGGGCTGAGGGAGGATCACCGGCTGGGCGCGACCGGTCAGGTCGAGCGTGGCGATCGGGCGGCCCTCGGAGTAGTAGTGGAAGGCGTCGACCGGCAGGCTGCGGGCGGCGGTGCCGGCCGGGTCGGCGAGCCGGCGCAGCACCTCCAGGGTGCGCGGCCAGACCAGCAGGGCCTTGGTGAGCGGGGAGGGGGCCGGGGCGCGGTCGACCAGGTGGACGTCGACGCCGCGGCGCAGCAGTTCGGCCGCGGAGGTGAGTCCGACCGGGCCGGCGCCGACGATCAGGACGGGCCGTCTGCCGGTGGGGCGGGGGGCGGTGGGGTCGGCGCTGCTGGTCACGTCTCTTCTCTCGTACGGGTGTCGGGCGGGTGCCGGGCCGGTTGCGGTGCGGGTTCCCGTCGTCGTCAGGGGAGGTCGTTCGGGGGCGGGCGGTGCGCCGCCACTACGCGGCGGCGTGCCAGCGCAGCAGGCTGCTGCCGATCGACATGCCGCCGCCGAAGCCGGAGAGCAGCACCAGTTCGCCGTCGCGCAGGGCGCCGGCGCGGTTGGCGGCGTCGAGGGTGATCGGGACGGAGGCGGCGCCGGTGTTGCCGTACTTGGCGACGGTGAGGTGGGTGCGGGCGCGGTCCAGGCCGAGCGAGGGCAGGATCTCGGCCAGCATCTGCCCGTTGGCCTGGTGCGGCACGAAGTGGTCGACCTCGGTGCCGGTGCGGTCGGCCCGGCGGAGCAGTTCCTTGACCGTGAACGGCAGCCGGTCGGTGACGAACTCGCGGACCTCGCGGCCGTTCATGGCGAACCAGTGGGCGCCCTCGGCCAGGCTCTCGGGCGAGGCGGGTCTACGGCTGCCGCCGGCCGGGACCCGGATGGTGCGGTGGTGCCGGCCGAAGGTCTCCAGCAGGGAGGTCTCGATGCCGTAGCCGGCCGGGACGGGGCCGAGCACGACGGCGCCGGCGCCGTCGCCGAACAGGATGGCGGTGCGGCGGTCGGTGGGGTCGATGATCCGGGAGTAGACGTCGGCGCCGATCACCAGCGCGTGGCCGCCGTCGGCGATCAGGCGGTGGGCGGTGTGCAGGGCGAAGGCGAAGCCGCTGCAGACCGAGTTCAGATCGAAGGCGGCGGCCTGCTCGGCGCCGATCAGGTCCTGCACGATGGCGGCCGTGGCGGGCTGCGGGTGGTCGGGCGTGGAGGTGGCCACCACGATGTGGTCCAGCTGGCCCGGGCGGATCCCGGCGTCGGCGAGGGCGGCCCGGGCGGCGTGCGCGGCGAGGTCGGAGGTGGCCTCGCCCTCGGCGGCGTAGCGCCGCTCGCTGATGCCGGTCTTGCGCTGGATCCACTCGGCGGTGACGCCGGCCCGGGAGCCGACCAGGGTGTTGTCGACGGCGTTCGCGGGCAGGTGCGACCCGGTGCCGAGGATGCCGATGGACGACGCGTGCTGCTGCGCTGTCTGCATGATCGATACAGTATCAGAGGCCTGACTCAGGTCAATGCCTTGTCCAGTATCGCAACATTAATGAGTTGGTGGACCATCGGCTGTATCCGAAGTATGGGGCAGTCGGCCGCGGACATGGGAAAGGCCGCCCCCTCGACGCCCCGGGTGGTGATCGGGCGTCCAGGGGGCGGCCTTCCGCCCGGTACCGCGGTACTGCCGCGGCGCGGCTCAGTCGGTCTTGCGCAGGGCTGCCGCCGAGCGTTCCAGCAGCTCGCGCAGCTGGGCCTGCTCGCTGTCGTCGAAGGCGTCGGTGAGCCGCTTCTCGACCCCGCGGGCCAAGGTGTCGGCCTTCTTCGCCAAGGTGCGGCCGGAGCGGGTGAGCTTGGCCACGAGCACCTTCTGGTGCACGCTCGACGTCTCACGGGTGATGAGGCCCTTGTTCTCCAGGTTGGTCAGGATCGTGGTCATGGTCTGCGGCGTGACCATGCACTCCCGGGCCAGCTGCGCCCCGGACATCCCGGAGGACTGCTGGAGCACGAGCAGGGTCACGTACTGCGGGACCGTCAGGTCGACGGTGCGCAGCGCGCGGGTCTTCTCGCCGATCAGCGCCTGCTCGGCCCGCTTGATGGCATGGCCCAGGCGGTCGTGGAAATCGAGCGGAGCTGTGTTCGGCTGGTTGGAACTGTTTTCGGTCACAGTGATCGCATCCCTGGCTGCCCCCCACGGCGGATTATTCGGACTTTAAGGTACATCAGTGGGCTGATCAGTCGCTACGTACGAACTGATTCGGGCCAACCGGGTCGGCTTCCGGTGCGGACACCGCTGCCACGGCGCGCCGCAACAGTGAGCGGAAAACCACCACCTCCTCCGCCAGGAAGGAGCTGACCAGCCGCTGTTCGGCCGTGTGCTCGGCCGCCTCGCCCCGAACGGCCAGGGCCCGGCCCTCCTCGGTCAGCCGCGCGGTGAAGACGTGCGAGTGGACCGAGGAGACCTGTCGGCGGACCAGCCCGCGCCCCTCCAGGGAGGCCAGCCGGGTGGCCATGGTCTGCGGCGTGACCAGGCAGTGCCGGGCCAGCTGCGCCCCGGACGCGTCCGGGTGTTCGGCCAGCACCCGCAGGGTGAGGTACTGCGGCACGGTCAGGCCGACCGTGCGCAGCGCCCGGCCGCGCGCGGCCATCATGGTCTGCTCGCACTGCTTGAGGAGGTGTCCCAGCCTTCGGGAGGGGACGTCCTGGTCGGGGGGAGCCACGGGGCCTCCTCGGTGGTCGGAACCTGAACTGCTACTCAGAACCTTAATACTTCGTAGAGCCCTGAGTTACAACTCGGGAAACGAACTCGTCTATGGGGTAAGTCAGTAGCGGGTTCCGACGGGGGCCGGGAGAGAGTCCAACGTGGAGAGATCGTCGGCGCTCAGCAGGACCTCGGCGGCCGCGGCGTTCTGCTCGATGTGGAGCCGGCGGGTGCTGCCGGGGATCGGCACGACGTGCTCGCCCTGGGCCAGCGTCCAGGCCAGCGCGACCTGGGCGGGGGTGGCGCCGTGCTGGGCGGCGACCTTCTGGATGCCGTCCGAGATCCGCTGGTTCTGCGCCCGCGCCTCCTCCTGGAAGCGCGGCAGCCGGGCCCGGAAGTCGTCCTGGTCCGGCGCGTTCTCGCCGTCGAAGCGGCCGGCCAGGAAGCCCCGGCCGAGCGGGGAGAACGGGACGAAGGCGGCGCCGTTGGCCTTGCACCAGGGCAGCACCTCGGCCAGCGGGTCCCGGCTCCACACCGACAGTTCGGACTGCACGGCGCCGACCGGGGCGATCGCGTGCGCCGCGTCCAGCTGGGTGGCGGAGACCTCGCACAGGCCCAACTGCACGATCTTGCCCGCCTGCTGGAGCTCGGCCAGGGCGCCCCAGCTCTCCACCAGCGGGACCCTCGGGTCGACCCGGTGGAGGTAGTAGACGTCGATCCGGTCGGTGCCCAGCCGGCGCAGCGAGCCCTCCACGGCGGCGCGCAGGTGCTCCGGCCGGCCGTCGGCGGACACCTGCACCGAGCCGAGGTGGGACTCCGGGCCGGCCTTGAGGCCGCCCTTGGTGGCGAGCACCACCTGCTCGCGCAGCCCGCCGCGGAGCGCCTCGCCGAGCAACTCCTCGTTGGTGAAGGGGCCGTAGAGGTCCGCGGTGTCGAGCAGGGTGATGCCGAGGTCGACGGCGTGCCGGATGGCGCCGATCGACTCCGCGGTGCTCTGCAGCTGGGAGGTGTACACCCAGTTCATCCCCATGCAGCCGAGGCCGATCGGGCCGACGGCGGGTCCCTCGGCGCCCAGGGTGCGCTGCTGTGCCATGGAAGGTCTCTCCTCGTGATTGGTGCGGGTCGGGGGGTCGGGCGTGGGGGAGGGGTGGTGAAGTGGGGCGGGGGGAGCGGCGGGTGACCGGGCGTCAGTACCGCGAGCCGACCGGGGCCGGCGCGGAGTCCAGCTCGGTCAGGTCGGCGTCGGGCAGCCGCAGGTCGGCCGCGCCGGCGTTCTCGGCGAGGTGGCCGAGCCGCTTGGTGCCGGGGATCGGGACGACCTGCTCGCCCTGGGCGAGCGTCCAGGCGAGGGCGACCTGCCCCGGGGTGGCGCCGTGCCGCTCGGCGACCCGCCGCAGGGTCTCGACGATGGCGAGGTTGGCGGCGAAGGCCTCCCGGGCGAAGCGCGGGTTGGCGGTGCGGTAGTCGTCCGCCGCGAAGGCGTCCGGGCTGGTGTAGCCGCCGGTGAGGAAGCCGCGGCCGAGCGGGGAGTACGGGACGAAGGCGGCGCCGTGGGCCGAGCACCAGGGCAGCACGTCGGCGAGCACCTCCCGGCTCCACAGCGACAGTTCGGTCTGCACGGCGGCGACCGGGTGGACGGCCTGCGCGGCCGCCAGCTCCTCGACGCCGACCTCGGAGAGGCCGATGCCGCGGACCAGGCCGGCCTCGACCAGCTCGGCCATCGCCCCCCAGGACTCGACCAGCGGGACGTCCGGGTCCACCCGGTGCAGGTAGTACAGGTCGACGTGGTCGGTGCCGAGGCGCTTGAGCGAGGCGCGGATCGAGGCGTGGATGTGCTCGGGGCGGCCGTTGCGGTACATCGGCCGGTCCGGCTCCTGGACCAGCCCGACCTTGGTGGCCAGCACGGCCTGCTCGCGGCGCCCGGCCAGCGCCCGGCCGAGCAGCTCCTCGTTGGTGAAGGGGCCGTAGACGTCCGCGGTGTCGATCAGGTTCATGCCCTGGTCGAGGGCGTGCTGGACGACCTCGACGGACGCGGCCTCGTCGTAGCCGCCGGTGGTGTAGAAGTCGGTCATCCCCATGCAGCCGAGGCCGATGGCTCCGACGTCGAGGCCGGTGGGGCCGAGGTGGCGGCTGTGCATGATCTCTTCCTTCGCGGTGGTTCGGGGGCGCGGGGGGTGTGGCGGGCGCGGGGGGTGCGGGAGGTGCGGAGGCGGAGCGGTCCGGGCGGGGCGGCGGGTTCACCGCGCCCCTCCCGGACCGGTCGCTCGGGTCTGGCCGTCAGGTCCGTCGCGGCGGGCGTCAGCGCCCGGCGCCGACCGGCTCGGGGGCCTGCTCGGCCTCCGGGGCGGTCACCGCGGCCGCGGCAGCCTTGCGGTCACGGAGCATCACGGCGATCAGCGGGGCGCTGAGCGCGGCCACGCCGGCCAGGATCCACAGCACGGTGCGCAGCGCGTCGGTGTAGCCGTCGGCGAGGAAGGTGTGGAAGGCCTGGCGGCCGGCCTCGGCGACGCCGGACTCCGGGTCGGCCAGGTTGCCCTGGGCGACCTTGGCGGCGAGGCCGTCCGGGTTGCCGGTGAAGCCGCTGCCGTAGGAGTCGAGGTTCGTGGAGACGTTGGAGCTGACCAGGCTGACCAGGACGGAGCCCATGCCGGCGATGGCGATCGCCTCGCTGGCCAGGCGCATGGTGTTGAACATGCCCGCGGCCATACCGGCCCGCTCCGGCGGGACGGAGCCGATCGCGGCGCCGTCCAGCAGGCCGAAGGAGATGCCGACGCCGGTGCCGATGATCAGGAACGGGCCGATCAGGCCGGCCACGCCGATGCCCGGGTGGATGGTGGTGAGCCAGGCGGCGCCGCCGGCGACCAGCAGCAGGCTGACGGCCAGCAGGGTGCGGACCGAGATCTTCTGGGCGAGGCGACCGGCGATGATCGGGAAGACCAGCACGGGGGCGGTGAGCAGCAGCATCACGGCGCCGGCCTCGGAGCTGCTGAACCGGTTGGCGCCCATGAAGTAGGAGGGCAGGAAGACCAGCAGGCAGACGAAGCCGAAGGCGAGCGCGACGGGGACGAAGCAGATCGCGACGAAGCGGCCCTGGGTGAACAGGGTGATGTCGAACATCGGGCGCTCCTGGCGCAGTTCGACGACCACGAAGAGCGCGAGCAGCAGTACGAAGCCGGCCAGCAGGCCGAGCACGACGGGGCTGGTCCAGCCCTGCTGGGGGCCCTCGACCATGGCGAGGGTGACCAGCGCGAGGCTGGTGGTGAAGGTGATGGTGCCGCCCCAGTCGACGCCGCGGGCGCCCGGGTCACGGGACTCGGTGATCCGCGGCAGGGCCAGCAGCAGCGCCAGGTCGATCGCCGCGTGCAGCAGGAAGACCGAGCGCCAGCCGAAGGAGGAGACCAGCAGGCCGGAGGTGGAGGGGCCGAGGGCGAGTCCGACGCCGAAGGACGATCCGAGGACGCCGAAGGCCTTGGCCTGGGCCGGGCCGGAGAAGGTGGTGGCGAGCACCGCGCTGCCGGCGGTGAGCACCGCAGCGGCGGCCGCGCCGGCCAGCAGGCGGGCGCCGTCCAGCAGGTAGATGTTGCTGCTCAGGCCGCTGACCAGGGAGCAGAGGCCGAAGAGCGTGATGCCGATGCCCAGCATTCTGCGGCGGCCGACCAGGTCGGCGATGGCGCCGCAGGCGAGCATGAAGCTGGCGAAGGTCAGGTTGTAGCCGTTGACCACCCACTGGAGCGGTCCGAGGCCCGCGCCCAGGTCGGTGGCGATCTTCGGCAGGGCCACCGAGGCGCCGGTGAGCGAGGCGGGGAGCAGCCCGCCGGCGATGCACACCGCGGCGAGCGTGGTGCGTGGGTAGCTCTTCATGGGTCGAGGACTCCGATGTCGAAGGTGTCGATGAGTTCGATTAGCAGCAAGAACCCTGGTTGGTATCAGGGTTCTTACTCATGGCAGAGGACGCTATAGGTTCGCCGTGGCGGACGTCAAGGCGGTCGGTCGACCATGCATCGGGAGTCTTGGGGAAGTCTTGATATGAGACAGGGTCGTAAGCTGTCTACGAATACTGATACTGTCCTGGCAGCTGGCTTCCCGTCAGGAAGGCGGGAGAGGGCTGCAATTCGAGCCTTATGCCTGTTCAGAGACGCGCGCCACGCGCACTTCATGTGATGGGGGCATTGACATGACGCATCGGACCGAGGTTCTGTACCTGGTCGGCGACCGCTTCGGCGCTCTGGCCACGAACGACGGAGTGGCCACCGCGGGTGGGTTCGTCAAGGAGCTGCGGGCGGGGCGCTACAGTGACCCCGAGCTCCGCCTGACGCTGATCAACGGTCAGGGCATGAGCTCCTACGAGTGGGACTGGGTGGCCCGTGAGATCACCCGCTACGGTGCGGCCGAGCGCATCTCGGTGCCCGAGCTGCAGCCGAGCCTGGCCTGCCGGGACGAGGCGCACAAGCACCGCGAGCAGAACGTCCTGATCGCCGGCCTGCGCCAGATCGACGCGCTGCGCTACCAGGCGGACCTGAGACTGGACAACGACAACGAACTGCTCCTGGACCACACCACCGGCCAGCACATCCAGGGCATGATCATCATCGAGGCGGCGCGGCAGATGTTCCTGGCCGTCACCGAGCGGTTCTACGCCTCGGCCTGGCCGGAGCGGCAGTACTACTACGTGATCAAGAGCTTCGACACGGACTTCGAGAACTTCCTGTTCCCGCTGGACGCCACCGTCGACTACGAGATCCTCAGCGCGAGCATCGACAACCCCGAGCGGCTGTCCTTCGGCGTCGAGATCGCCGTCCACCAGGGCGGCGCCCGCGCCTCGCTGTCCCGGGTCGAGTTCACCGCCTTCGAGAGCGACGTGATCTCGCAGAAGGAGGGCAAGCGCGCGGCCCGCACCGTCGAGCAGGTCCGCCTCGCCCGTACCGAGCAGGAGCGGGAGGGCGAGCTGGCCGTCGCCGGCTCGCGCTGACCGACCCGACTCGGCCCGACCGGCCGCGAACGCGGCCCGGACGCCACGACGAACACCAGGAGCACCCAGTGACCCGCCCGACCGGCCCCGCGGCCTTCTTCGACGTCGACGAGACCTTGATCAACGTCAAGAGCATGTTCGACTTCCTGGCCTTCCGGTACCGGGTCGAGGGCCGCCCGGAGTCCGACTACGCGCGGGACCACGGCGCCCTCCGCCGGCTGGCGGACGGCGGCGTGCCGCGCGAGGAGGTCAACCGGGCGTACTACCGGCTGTTCACCGGCGTGCGGGAGGCCGACCTCGCCGAGCAGGGCGAGCAGTGGTTCCGGCAGCGGACCGGGGAGGGGGAGCTCTTCCACGCCCCCGCCCTGGCCGCCTTCCGCCGGCACACCGAGCAGGGCCACCACACCGTCCTGGTCTCCGGGTCCTTCCCCGGCTGCCTGGACCCGATCGCCCGGTACGTCGACGCCGACACCGTCCTGTGCAGCCGCCCGCTGGTGGCCGACGGGATCCTCACCGGCGAACTGGAGCGGCCGATGATCGGCGCGGCCAAGGCCGTCGCCGCCCGCGAGCTGCTCGACCGGGGCGGCTTCGACCCGCGGGAGTGCCACGCCTACGGTGACCACTCCTCCGACCTCGACCTGCTCCGACTCGTCGGCCACCCCACGGTGGTGGGCGACGACCCGGTGCTGACCGAGCACGCCGACCGCGGGGGCTGGAGCCGGCTGCCCGGCCTCGGCCACGGCGCGGCGCAGCACTGACCGACCGACCGTCCCACCCCCCCCGCGCCCGCCCGGGTCCCCCCGGCCCGGGCGGGCGCCCCCCGACCGACCCGGTCCGCTGTTCGGCGGCTCGACGCGCCCCGCAAGGGCGCGAAGCGGCTCGAAGCGGACCGGCCAGGTCCACCCGAAGTACCCAGTAGTACCGGGCAGTTCACGCAGTACCCGGCAGTTCACGCGGTGCGCCGCGGTCCACGCGGTTCGCCGCGGTGCCGGCAGACCAGTAGCAGCAGCAGTTCGACAGCACAGCAGCCAGGAGGCATTCCCATGCGCGCCATTCGTTTCGACAGCTACGGCGGCCCCGAGGTCCTGACCCTCGTCGACGTGGAGATCCCCGAGCCCGGTGCGGGCGAGGTGTCGATCGACGTGGAGTACGCGGGCGTCAACTTCGCCGAGGTGATGTTCCGCCGCGGCCAGTTCCAGCCCGGTACCCCGCACGTCCCCGGCCTGGAGGTCACCGGGACGGTCCGCGCCGTCGGCGAGGGCGTCACCAACCTGCGCCCCGGCCAGCGGGTCTCCGCGATCACCCTGGCCGGCGGCGGCTACGCCGAGGTCGCGGTGGCCCGCGAGCGGCTGACCGTCGCCCTCGACGGCGAGCTGGACACCATCCCCGGCCCGGTCGCGGCTGCCTTCCCCTGCAACCTGCCGGTCTCCTGGGCGATCCTGCACGACGTGGCCCGGGTCCGCGAGGGCGAGAGCGTCCTGGTGCTGGCCGGCGCCGGCGGCGTGGGCAGCGGCGCCGCGCAGATCGCCCGCAACCTGGGCGCCGGCGCCGTCTACGGCGCGGTGAGCACCGCCGACAAGGCCGCGTTCGCCAAGGAGAAGTTCGGCTACGACGAGGTGTTCACCTACGACGAGCTGGAGGAGCGCCTCGCCGAGGTGACCGGCGGCCGCGGCGTGGACATCCTGCTGGACTCCATCGGCGGCCCGCTGCGCGCCAAGGCCCTGGACCTGCTGGCCCCGCTCGGCCGCCACGTGGTCTTCGGCAACGCCTCGCAGCAGGACCACACCTACGAGGCCAACCAGATGTGGTACACCGCCAAGACGGTGGCCGGCTACAACATCGGCGGGCTCGCCGACCAGCAGCCCGACCTGGTCCACGGCCACCTGGTGGAGGCCGCCCGCCAGCTCGCCACCGGCGCCGTCCGGATCGAGACCACCGAACTCGCCCTGGAGGAGGCCGTCAAGGCGCACGAGATCCTGGAGGCCCGCGGCTCCACCGGCAAGCTCGTCCTGCGCGTCAAGGCCTGACGCCCGGCCGCCCGCACCCGAGGGCCGCCTCCGCCATCCGGCGGGGGCGGCCCTTCGGCGTTCCCGCGCGCGGAAGCCGGTGCGGAAGCCGGTGCGGAAGCCGGTGCGGAAGCCCGTCCGGAAGCCGGTCCGGGGGCCGCCCGAAGGCCTCCCCGTGGGGCTCACCCGGAGCCGCCGCCCGAGCTCCCGGCCGCGGGCCCGTGAGCGCAACCCCCTTCTGGAGTCCTTCTGATCGCCTTTCGACGCTCGGGCCGCGGCGGAGGCCACGTGAAAGGTGGTTGGAAAGCGCACCGGTCTGGACTGGTCCCAGCCGGGGCCGCCCGGCGGAACCGGACCGGGACCACACCCCGGGCCGGACGAGGACGCACGACAGCACAGCGAACAGCACATGGGGGAGAGCGCAATGACGAAGACCCGGATCATGATCCGCACCGTGCTCGGCCTGGCGGCCGGCGCGATGGCGGTCGGGGTGGTCCTGGCGGTCACCGGCGCGGGCAGCGGGTCGGTCGACGACACCCACTGGGGCATGGCGCACTCCTCGGCCGACACCCACTGGGGTGCGCCGGTGCCGGTCACCGACGACACCCACTGGGGTGCGCCGGTGCCGGTCACGGACGACACCCACTGGGGCGTGACCGGGCCGGAGTTCGCCCCCGGCCAGTGAGCGACCCCAGGGGTCGGGACCGATCGTCAACGGACAGGGAGGAAAAGGTCATGGGCGGGACACGCCGGATGATGAAGCTGGGGGCGTTCATGCTCGTCCCCGGGTACCACGTCGCCTCCTGGCGGCACCCGGCGGCGCGGGCCGACGGCGGCCTGGACTTCGGCCACTACCGGGACCTGGTGCGCACGGCCGAGCGGGCCAAGTTCGACATGTTCTTCGTCGCGGACGGCGTCGGCATCCGCACGCCGTACCAGGACGCCGACGAACTCAGCCGCTGGGGCCGGTTCCTGCAGTTCGACCCGATCACCCTGCTGTCCGCGCTCTCGGTGCACACCGAGCGGATCGGTCTGGCCGCGACCGCCTCGACCACCTACAACGAGCCGTTCCACCTGGCCCGCAAGTTCGCCTCGATCGACCACCTGAGCGCGGGCCGGGCGGCCTGGAACATCGTCACCTCGGTGACCGACGCCGAGGCCCGCAACTTCAACCGGGACTCCCAGCCGGACCACGGCGCCCGCTACCACCGGGCCCGCGAGTTCATGGAGGTGGTCACCGGGCTGTGGGACAGCTGGGAGGACGACGCCTTCCTCTACGACAAGGACGGCGGGCAGTTCTTCCGGCCCGAGAAGCTGCACGTGCTCGGCCACAAGGGCGAGCACTTCTCGGTCGCCGGCCCGCTCAACGTGGCCCGCCCGCCGCAGGGTTACCCGGTGCTGATCCAGGCCGGCGCCTCCGCCGACGGCCAGGACTTCGCGGCGCGCTGGGCCGAGGTGATCTTCACCGCCAGCCAGACCCTGGAGGAGGGGCAGGCCTTCTACCGGGCGATGGGCGAGCAGGTCCGGGCGCACGGGCGCGACCCGGAGCAGGTGAAGATCATGCCGGGGCTGTTCCCGGTGGTCGGCCGCACCCGCGCCGAGGCCGAGGACAAGTACGCCGTGCTGCAGGAACTCGTCGACCCGGTGGTCGGGTTCGGCCTGCTCACCCAGCTGCTCGGCGACGTCGACGTCTCCGGCAGCCCGGTGGACGGCCCGCTGCCCGAACTGCCCGAGACCCAGGGCAGCACCAGCCGGCAGCGGCTGGTCTACGACAAGGCGCGGCGCGAGGGGCTGACCATCAAGCAGCTCTACCAGTCCGTCTCCGGCGGCCGCGGCCACCGGGTGCTGATCGGCACCCCGGAGGAGATCGCGGACGCGATGGAGGAGTGGTTCACCGGCGGCGCGGCCGACGGCTACAACGTGATGCCGCCGGTGCTGCCGGACGGCCTGACGGACTTCGCCGACCTCGTCGTCCCCGAACTGCAGCGCCGCGGCCTGTTCCGCACCGAGTACGAGGGCACCACGCTGCGCGAGAACCTCGGCCTGGACCGCCCCGCCCACGGCGCCGCCGCCCGTACCGAGAACGCCTGAACAGCTCGCACGTCATCCGAGAACCCGAGGAGCACCCGAGCATGCCGTCACTGGCACGAGACCTCAGAGAGATTCCCCCCTCGCCCCTGGTCCAGGTGGAGGAACTGCTCAGCCGCAGCGGCGACCTGGCCCCGATCGGCCTGCACCAGGGCAAGACGGTCTTCGAGCCCTGCGCCCGCCCCCGGCCGTGGAACGCCGAGGAGTTCGCCACCGCCGCCCACCAGCACGCCCCGCCCGGCGGCGTCCGACAGCTGCGCGAGGCCTTCGCCGAGCACCTGGCCGCCCGCCGCGGCAGCCCGGTCGAGCCCGCGCAGGTGCTGGTCAGCAACGGTGGCACCCACGCCATCTCGGTGGTGCTGCACGCGATCCTGGGTCAGGGCGACGAGGTGCTGGTGCTGTCCCCGCAGTGGCTGTTCGCCACCGGCCTGGTGTGGGCGGCCGGCGGGGTGCCGCGCGAGGTGCCGGTCTTCCTGGAGCTCAGCGCCGACGCCGACTTCGACTTCCTGTCGGTGATCGAGCGGGCGGTGACCGCCCGCACCCGGGCGATCTACTTCAACAACCCCAACAACCCGACCGGCTACCGGCTCAGCGACGCCCAGCTGGCGGCGCTCACCGAGCTGGCCGAGCGGCACGACCTGTGGCTGATCGCCGACAACGCCTACGAGAACTACGACTTCACCCGGACCGGCTTCGTCGACCCGGCCACCGTCGGGCGGGCCGCCGAGCGCACCTTCTCGGTGTACAGCTGCAGCAAGACCTACGCGATGCCGGGCGCCCGGGTGGGCTTCCTGGTCTCGCCGCCCGGCCTGGCCGAGCCGCTCACCAAGTGGTCGCTGCACTCGCTCTACTCGGTCTCCACCGCGGCCCAGTTCGCCGCGTACGAGGCGCTGCGCACCCCGGCCGAGGAGCTCACCCGCCGCCGCGACCGGGCCGCCGCGGCCTGGTGGCTCGCGGACTCCAAGCTGGAGGTCCCGCACACCGCCGTCTCCGGCGGGCTGTACACCTTCCTCGACCTGGCCGCGTACGGCGACGGCGAACGCTTCGTCCGCCGCTGCGCCGAACTGGGCGTGGGACTGGCCCCCGGCCGGGTGTTCGGCGCCCACTGCGCCGACTGGGCCCGGCTCTGCTTCACCGCCGCGCCGCCGCCGCTGGTGGCGGAGGCGATCGACCGCATCAACAAGATCTACGGGGAGGGCATCGATGAGCACTGACACGGTGGTCCTGGAGCATTCCGGCCTGGCTCCGTTCCTGCGCCGCTACGACGCGCCGTCGCGCGTCGGCCTCAAGGTCAACGCCTACCGGGGCTACGAGGTGGAGGGCCTGGCCCGGGCGCTGGAGGCGCCCGAGCTGGCCGACTGCCCGCTGGAGTGCGTCATGGTCGGCGACTCCTACTTCATGACCCACCTGGGCCGCCCGAGCACCGCGCTGGCCGACGACGCCGAGCGCGAGTGGGCACTGGCCACCCTGACCGGGCTGGTCGCCGAGGTGCGCGAGGCGATCGACGCGCACTTCCCGGCCGACCGCCGGCCCTTCCTGCTGGCCGACCTGCCGGACGGCGCGACCGCGAGCCCCGCGGCCGCCCTCGCCGCCGGCGAGCGGTTCCGGGCGGCGGGCGCCGACGCGGTGAAGGTCGAGCTGGCCGGCGACGGCGACCTGGACTGCCTGGAGGCGCTCGCGCTGACCGGCGGCACCACCCTCGGCCACCTCGGCTACACCCCGCAGCGCGGCGAGCTGAGCCGGCACGGCGACAGCGTCGAGGGCGCGGAGCGGATGTTCGCCCAGGCCCGCCGGGTGCGGGACGCGGGCGCGGCCGGCCTGATCGTCGAGATGGTCAGCGAGCCCGTCAACCGGGCGCTGAGCCGCCCCGACGCCGCCGGCATCCCGCTGTACTCGGTGTTCAGCGGCCGGGCCGAGTGGGGCGGACAGAGCCTCAACGTCTGGGACGCGGTGGTCCGCCCGGCCCGCGGCGGCCGGTTCTTCCCGCCGACCGCGGTGATCGAGGCCGCCGAGGCCCCGACCCGCTACACCCCGGACCTGATCGCGGACCGCCTGCGCGAGCTGATCGGGCTCACCCTGGACGGCAGCTTCCCGCTGTCGCCGCGCACTGTCCTGACCCCCGAGGAGACCGAGCGGATCTCCGCGACCGAGCCCTGGAGCGCCCGATGACGACCACCCTCCCCGCCGGCCCCTCCTCCGGCACCGCGGTCTTCGACCAGCTGGAGTCCGAGATCCGCACCTACTGCCGGCGCTTCCCGGCGGTCTTCACCCGGGCCAGCGGGCACCGGATGTGGGACGAGGACGGCCGCGAGTACCTGGACTTCCTGTCCGGCGCCGGCGCGCTGAACTACGGTCACAACCCGGCCGACGCCCGCCAGGCGCTGGTGGACTACCTGCTCGCGGACGGCCCGGTGCACGGGCTGGACCTGCACACCGGCGCCAAGCGCCGCTTCCTGGAGCGCTTCCAGGAGGTCGTGCTGGCCCCGCGCGGCCTCTCCTACCGGGTCCAGTTCACCGGCCCGACCGGCACCAACGCGATCGAGTCCGCGTTCAAGACGGCCCGCCGGGTCACCGGCCGCACCGACATCGTCGCCTTCACCGGCGGCTTCCACGGCCTCTCGCTCGGCGCGCTCGCCGCCTCCGCCACCGCCTTCAAGCGCGACGCGGCCGGCGTCCCGCTGGCCAACGTGGTGCGGATGCCGTACGAGGGCTTCGCCGGCGAGGGCGTCGACACCATCGACTACCTGACCCGGATGCTCGACGACCCGGGCAGCGGCATGGACAAGCCCGCGGCCTTCGTGGTGGAGACCGTGCAGGGCGAGGGCGGCCTGGCCACCGCGACCCCCGAGTGGCTGCGCCGGCTGGCGCAGGTCGCCCGGGAGCGGGACATCCTGCTGATCGTCGACGACATCCAGGCCGGCTGCGGCCGGACCGGCACGTTTTTCAGCTTCGAGGAGTCCGGCATCACCCCGGACCTGGTGTGCCTGTCCAAGTCGATCAGCGGCTACGGGCTGCCGATGGCGCTGGTGCTGGTCAAGCCGGAGCTGGACCAGCTCGGCCCCGGCGAGCACAGCGGCACCTTCCGCGGCAACAACCTGGCCTTCGTCACCGCCGCCGCCGTCCTGGACCACTGGGCCGACCCGGCGTTCACCGAGGGCCTGGCCACCCGGGTGAAGGTGCTGGACGGCCTGCTGGCCGACCTCGCCCGGCGCTTCGCCGCGCTCGGCTGCACCCCGCGCGGCCGGGGCCTGATCCGCGGCCTCGGCTTCACCGACCCGGCCTTCGCGGACAAGGTCTCGCGGGCCGCGTTCGCCGCCGGGCTGCTGGTGGAGACCACCGGTGCGCGCGGCCAGGTGCTCAAGATCATGCCGCCGATCGTGCTCGCCGAGGACCGGCTGACGCACGGCATCACCCTGCTCGCCGACGTCATCGACGCGGTGTCCCGCAAGGAGGAGGACCGTTGACCGACCTGCTGCACGACCTCGACACCCCCGGCGCCCCGGACGCCGCGGACGGGCACGACGACCACGCCCACGGCATCGACGAGACGGTGCTGCGCCGGCTCGCCGCGTCCTGGCCGCGCCGCGCCACCGTCCGCACCGACCTGGACCGGATCACCGACCCCGACCCCGCGGAGTACGACGCCGCGCTGCCCGACTACCCCGAGCGGCTGCTGCCCTTCGCCGATCACCCGCTCTGGCTGGCCGCCACCCCGGAGCAGCGGCGGACCGTACAGACGCTGGCCTGGCTGGTCTACAACGAGCGGGTGATCGCCGCCGAGGAGTACGTCGCCAACCCGACCTTCGCGATGATCATGCACGGCGTCTTCCCCGGCGCCGACGGCGTGCACACCAAGCGGGCGGTGCAGCAGACCCACGTCGACGAGGTGTGGCACACCTACATGCACATGGTCGCCATGCAGCGCACCCGGGAGCTGCGCGAGGTGACCGCCGAGCCGGCCTACCCGCACACCGTCACCTACCGGCGGCTGCTGGAGGCCGAGGCCAAGGTCTCCGAGAAGTGGGAGCGCGACCTGCTCAAGCTGGTCTGGACGACCGTCTCGGAGATCAGCGTCAACGCCTACCTGGAGCTGCTCTCCCGCGACGAGACCGTCCAGCCGCTGCACGCACTGGTGCCCCGGCTGCACGCCCGCGACGAGTCCGCCCACTCCTCCGTGATGGTCGAGGTGGCCAAGGGCCTCTACACCCACCTGAACAAGGAGCAGCAGCGGGCCTTCGTGAACGCCCTGCCCGAGGCCCTGAACGCCTTCGTCGCCCAGGACTTCGCGGTCTGGCCCGGCATCCTCAGGCACGCCGGGTTCGAGCGGGCCGAGGAGATCGTCGCGGACTGCCGGCGGGCCGCGGGCAACAACCTGCTGGTGCGCGACTTCTCCGGGATCCGCCGGATCGTGCGCGAGATGGAGCTGACCGAACTGGTCGACTTCGACTTCGGGGCCGAGTGATGCGGCGGCCGGTCGGTCTGCGGGAGCTCTCCGCCGAAGGGCGCCGACTGGCCCTGGCCGCACTCGTCCAGTCCCTGGGCATCGGCCTGTTCACGGCCAGCTCGATCGCCTGGTTCACCCGGCACGTCGGGCTGAGCGCCAACCAGGTGGCGACCGGCCTGGCGGTGGCCGGCGCCGCCGCCCTGGCCGGCTCGCTGCTGGCCGGGGTGCTCGCCGACCGGCACGGCGCCCGGCGGGTGCTCGCCACCGTCTACGCGGGGCGCGGACTCTGCTTTCTCGCCTTCGCGTTCGTGACGGACCTCTGGCAGTACCTGCTGGTCACCCTGTTCTCGGTGGCCTTCGACCGGGCCGGCCCGCCGGTGCTCCAGGCCCTGGTCGCGGCCGCGCTGCCGCAACAGCGCGACCGCAGCCGGCTGCTCGGCCTGGTCAACGTGGTGCGCAACATCGGCCTGGGGCTCGGCGCCATGGCCGGCGGGGTGACGCTCACCCTCGACACCGTCGAGGCGTACCGGATCACCATGGTGCTGATCACCGCGGCGTTCCTGGGCGGCGCCGTGCTGGTGCTGCGGGTGCCCGCCCCGACCCGACCGGCCGCCGCCGCCACCCCCGTCGGCGGCGGCCCCCGGGCCCTGCCGGACCGCCACTACCTGGCACTGACCGGCCTGAACTTCCTGTTGTCCTTCTTCGACGTGCTGCTGCTGGTGGCGATGCCGGTCTGGGTGCTGGACCACACCACCGCCCCGCACGCCACGGTGTCGGTGCTGTACGCGCTCAACACCGTCCTGGTGGTGGTCGCCCAGCTGCCGGTGAGCCGGCTCGCCGACGAGGTGCGGCGGAGCAGCCGGATGCTGCTGTGGGGCGGGGTGGCGCTGGCCGCCTGCAGCCTGTGCTTCGCCGCGGCGGGCGCGGTGCACGGCGCGGCGTCCGTCCTGATGCTGGTGCTGGCGATCGTGGCGCTGTCGGTGGGCGAGGTGGTCAGCACCTCGGCCACCTGGAGCCTGTCCATCGAGCTCGCCCCGCCCGAGGCGCGCGGCCGCTACCTGGCCGTGTTCGGCCTCGGCCTGGCCGGCCAGCGGGTGCTCGGACCGGTGGTGGTCACCGGGCTGCTGCTCGGCTCGGGCGCGGTCGGCTGGATCGGCGCGGCCGCGGTGTTCGCGCTGACCGGCGCCGCGGCGGAGCGGGTCGCGCTCGCCGGGCACGCCGAACTCACCGCCCGGGAAACCGAATTGACGACAACGTGATGGATGCGAACGTAGGGAGACCGACCATGCGGATCGGATTCGCCGGACTCGGCACGATGGGCGGCGGCATGTGCCGGCGCCTGGCCGAGACCGGTTTCGAGGTGGCGGCCTTCGACCTGGACGCCGCCGCCGCCGAGCGGGCGGCCGAGCAGCCAGGCATCACCGCCGCCGCCGCGCCCGCCGGCCTGGCCGCGCCGGTCGTGGTCACCATGCTGCCGGACGGCGCCGCCGTCCGGGCCGTCGCCGAGCAGCTGCTGCCGGCCATGGCGGCCGGCTCGGTGCTGGTCGACACCGGCTCCAGCGACCCGGCCGACACCCGCGAACTGCGCGAACTGGCCGCCCGGTACGGCGTGCACGTGGTGGACGCCCCGGTCTCCGGCAGCCCGGCGGCGGCCCGCGGTGGCGAGCTGACCCTGATGGCGGCCGGCGACCCGGAGGCCCTCGACCTGGCCGAGCCGGCGCTCACCGCGCTCGGTCGGGTGTACCGGGTCGGCCCCTCCGGCGCCGGGCACGCGTTGAAGGCGCTGAACAACCTGCTGTCCTCGGTCAGCCTCGCCGCCACCGCCGAAGTCCTGCTCGCCGGGCGGGCGTTCGGCCTCGAACCGGCCGTCATGCTGGAGGTGGTGAACGCCTCCACCGGCCGCAACCACGCCTCCGAGACCAAGTTCCCGGCGCACGTGCTGACCGGCACCTTCGACTCCGGCTTCGCGCTCCGGCTGATGCTCAAGGACCTGCGGATCGCCGACCGGCTGCTGGCGGACGCCGGCGGCCGCTCCGACCTGGGCCGGGCCTGCCGGGCGCTCTGGGAGGACGCCCGGGAGAAGCTGCCGGAGCAGGCCGACAACGTCGAGCTGGTCCGCTGGCTGGAGTCCGAGGCCGGACGGGAGCTGCGGTCGTGAACGGCCCCGAGCTGACCCCCGCCCCGCGGATCGCCGTGATCGGCGGCACCCCCGCCACCCTGCGCAAGGTGCGCGCCGCGGGCTTCGAGATCGTCTGGGTGTACGGGCCGCAGGAGCTGGACCCGGCCGGGCTGGCGCACGTCGCCGAGGCCTACCTGACGGACTACCGGGAGCCCGCCGCCGTCGCCGAACTGCTCGCCACCGTGCACCGGTCCCGCCCGCTGGCCCGGGTGGTCTCGATCATCGAGGACGGCCTGGAGCCGGCCGCCGCCGCGACCACCCGGCTCGGCCTGCCCGGCAACGGGCTGGACCTCGTCCAGGTGCTCCAGGACAAGCTGGCCTTCCGCACCCTGCTCGCCGAGCGCGGCGTGGACGCCGTCGCGGCCCGGATCGGGCACACCGCCGAGGACATCCGCGCCTTCGTGGCCGAGCACGGCCCGACCGTGATCAAGCCGCGCTACGGCTCCGGCAGCCTCGGGGTGCGCTTCGTCGAGGACCTCGCCGCCGTGGACGAGGCGGGCGCCTGGGCGGCCGGGTTCGGACTGCACTCCTTCCTGATGGAGCAGTTCCTGTCGGGCACCGAGATCAGCGTGGAGACCTTCAGCTACGCCGGCCGGCACGTGGTGCTCGCCTTCACGGCCAAGGAGAAGCTCGCCTCCTTCGTCGAGGTCGGCCACACCCAGCCCGCCCCGCTGGAGGACGCCACCGCCCGCCGGGTCGAGGAACTGGTCTTCGCGATGCTCGACACCGTCGGCCTGGCCGACGGCCCCGCGCACACCGAGGTGATCCTCACCGCGCAGGGGCCCCGGCTGGTCGAGTCGCACAGCCGGCGCGGCGGGGACCGGATCACCGACCTGGTGAAGGAGGTCTACGGGATCGACACGGACGCCCTGGCCTTCCTCTGGTACGCCGGGCGCACCGACCCGGTCCGGCCCGGGGAGCCGTCCTGCGGCGCCTCGATCCGCTTCCTGACCGCCGAACCCGGCGTGGTCGCCTCGGTCGAGGGCCTGGACGGGGTGCGCGCCGACCCGGCGGTCGTCGATGCCTCGGTGAGCGTCGCCCCGGGCGACACCGTGGTGCCGATCGCCTGGTCCTACGACCGCTGCGGCCTGGTGCTGGCCCGCGGCCGGGACGGCCGGGACGCGGCCGAGCGGGCGAGCGCCCTCGCCGCCCGGATCACGATCCGGACCGCGCCCGCCGAGGCCGGCCCGCCGGCCCGCACCCTGGCCACCATCGCGGCCCGCCCGGACCGGCTGGTCGGCGCCGCCCCGGCCCCCGGCCCGGGAGCCGCCGAGTGAGCGTCGACGCCAAGGACCTGCGCGGCGCGCTGCGCCCGCACGCGGCCGGGATCGCGGTGCTCACCGCGCCCGGGCCGGTCGGGGTGACGATCACCTCCTTCACCTCGGTCAGCGCCAGCCCGGCCCTGGTCTCCTTCGCCCTGGCGCAGACGTCCAGCACCTGGCCGCGGGTCCGGGACAGCGAGTGGTTCGGCGTCCAGATCCTCGGCGCCCACCAGCAGGAGCTGGCCCGGCTGTTCGCCACCCCGGGCGCCGACCGCTTCGGTCCGGACACCCGCTGGCACGCCGGTCCGCACCAGGTCCCGCTGCTCGACGGCTGCCTGAGCTGGCTGGTCTGCACCCGGCACGACGTCCGCACCCTGGGCGACCACCACGTGGTCACGGCCGCCGTGACGGAGGTCCGCCACGGCGCGCCCGGCGACAGCCTGGTCCACCTGCACGGCGTGATGCGGCCGGTGGCCCAGCCCGCCCTGGCCGGGAGCTGACCCGGCCCCCGGAGGCCGACCCCCGGCCGGGAGCCGACAGCGGCCGGGAGCCCACCCCCGCCCACCATCCGACTGGAGGAGCAATGGAGACGGAAGCACGACCGCCGCAGCAGCCGGCCACCGGGGCGACCGCCCCGCACGCCCTGGTGCTGGTGGACAGCGACCACGCCGACACCCCGTACGACGTCTGGGCGGCCGAACTCGGCGTCCGGCTGACCCTGCTGGTCTCCGAGGAGAAGTACCCGCAGTACGCCCACCTGCCGGCCGCCCGGTCGATCTCCGGCTACCACGGCGGCAGCGAACTCGAGCGGGTGGCCATGGAGTTGGCCGACGAGGGCTTCGTCGCGGTGATCGCCCGCGGCGAGCGGGACGTGCTGCGCGCCGCCCGACTGCGCGAGCTGCTCGGCCTGCCCGGCCAGCACTGGGACAGCGCCCTGGCCTTCCGCGACAAGGTCCTGATGAAGACGATGCTGCGCGAGAAGGGCCTGGACGTACCGGAGTTCGCACCGGTGCGGGTCGCCCTCGACCTGTTCGGCTTCATCCGCGAGCACGGCTACCCGGTGGTGGTGAAGCCGGCCCTGGGCTCCGGCTCCAAGGGCACCGTGGTGCTGCGCGAGGAGGCCGACCTCACCGACCTGCTCGCCGAGGGCCTGCCCGAGCACGCCGAGGTGGAGCGCTTCGTCGACGGCCGGATGTACGTCGTCGACGGCCTGGTCACCGAGGGCCGGCCGGCCGCCGTGTTCGTCTCGCACTACCTCAACGACTGCCTCACCTTCCACTCCGGCGGCTACCTCGGCTCGGCCCAGATGAACCGGGGCGAGCCGCTGGTGGACCGCCTGATCGAGTACGCCGAGACGGTGCTGACGGTGCTGCCGACCCCGGACTGCACCAACTTCCACCTGGAGGTGTTCCTCACCCCCGACGACCGCCTGGTGCTCTGCGAGGTGGCCAGCCGGACCGGCGGGGCCCGCACCACCGGGGCGATCCGCGCCGCCACCGGCTTCGACCTGGACCAGCGCTGGTTCGCCGCCCAGCTCGGCGAGCGGATCCCCCGGGGCGAGGAGCTGCGGGCCGTGCCGCCGGGCGGCTCCGGCGGCTGGGTGCTGTTCTACCCCGGGCGGGGCCGGCTGACCGGGCTGCCGCAGCAGCCGCCGTCCTTCGTGGTCGAGGAGCGGATCAAGGGCACGATCGGACACCGCTACCACGGTGGCGAGAAGTCCGGGGACTACCTCGGCGGTTATGTGATCATTGGCCGGGACGCGGCCGAAATCGCTGCCAACGCCGAGGAGTTGGCCGCGTGGTACGCGAACGGGATCAGCTGGGAGGACTAGTGGGCAAGCGGTACATCGTGATCGGCGCCGGGGCGGTCGGCGGCGTGGTCGGCGCGCGGCTGCACCGGGCCGGGCAGCAGGTGGTCCTGGTCGCGCGCGGCGAGCACGGCGCGGCGCTGCGCGAGCACGGGCTGACCGTGCACGGCCCGGCGGGGGCGGACACCGCCCGGATCCCGGTGGCCGCCGGCCCGCGGGAGGTCGAACTGCGCGAGGGCGACGTCCTGCTGCTGGCCGTCAAGACCCAGGACACCGCGGCCGCGCTGGCCGACTGGGCCGACCGCCCGGTCGGCCCGGCCGGGGCCCGGGCCGGCGCCCGGCTGCCGCTGGTCTGCCTGCAGAACGGGGTGGAGAACGAGCGCCTGGCGCTGCGGCACTTCCGCCGGGTGTACGGCGCCATGGTCGTGCTGCCCGCCGCCTTCCTCACCCCGGGCGAGGTGCGCACCTGGTGCGGGCCGCGCACCGGCGCCCTCGCCCTCGGCCGCTACCCGGACGGCGCCGACGACACCGTCCGGGAGATCGCCGCCGACCTCACCGCGGCCGACTTCCGGGCCGTGGTGGTCGAGGACGTGCTGCGCTGGAAGTACGGCAAGCTGGTCGACAACCTGGCCAACGCCGTCGACGCGCTGTGCGGACAGCGGCCCGGGGCGGAGTCCGCGGCCCTGGCCGTCCGGGCGCGGGCCGAGGCCGTCGCCGTGCTGGAGCGTTCGGGCATCGCGTTCGCGACCTCCGAGGAGCTGACCGAACTGCGCCTCGGCGCGGTCGAGCGTCGGCCGTCGGACCCCGGGGCCGGGCACGGCTCGACCTGGCAGAGCCTCAAGCGGGGCGGCCGGTCCGCCGAGGTGGACTACCTGAACGGGGAGATCGTGCTGCTGGGGCGCGGCTGCGGGGTGCCGACGCCGGTGAACGAGCTGTTCCAGGAGCTGGTGCACCGCTGGGTGCGGGAGCGCCGCGAGCCCGGCAGCCTGGCCGTGGCGGAGCTGGCCGAGCTGATCGGGCGGGCGGCGGACGAACAGCCCCTCGCGGCAGGGTAGTCGGCGGGCTCGGCCCGGGCCGGGCCGTGGGCCGGACTGCCCTCCGGTGGTCAGCAGCGGTCCGGGCGGCTCCCCAGGCGCAGCGCCGGTCCGGCCTCGGCGGCCGGTTCGGGGCTGCGCCGCGACTCGGCCAGCAGGTTCTCGGTGCGCTCCAGCCAGGGCTTCGAACCGAGTTCGGTGAACAGCTTCCGGCACGCCGTGAGGTGCCCGGCGGCCTGGGCGCGGTCGGCCCGGCGCAGCGCGATCTCGGCCAGCGCGTAGCGCGAGCGGCCCTCCACGGCCCGCTCGCCGACCTGCCGGGACAGCTCCAGCGCCCGGGTCAGGGTGTCCACCGCGCCGTCCAGCCGGCCCTCCCGGCGGTGCACCGTGCCGAGGCCGTGCAGCGCGTAGGCCTCGCCGATCCGGTCGCCGCCGGCCCGGACGATCCGCAGCACCTCCCGCAGGGCGTCCTCGGCCAGGTCCGTCCGCTCGGCCGACAGGTGCAGCTCGGCGAACCGTTGCAGCACCTGGGCCTCCACCCGGACGCAGTTCTCCGCCCGGCAGATCACCAGGGCCTGCTCCAGCAGGGCACGGGCCCGCTCGGGCCGGCCCGCCGTCATCCACCAGCCGGCCAGGCTGCGCAGGATGTGGGCCTCGCCGATCCGGTCGCCGACCAGCCGCATCACGGTCAGCGCCTCGTCGTACTTCTCCCGCATCGCCAGGTCGTCGCCGCGCACCCCGTCCAGGAAGGCGTCGTTGCGCAGCACCAGGGCCCGGCCGTGGTCGTGTCCGGCCGCCTCGAACAGCTCCCGGGCGAGCGCGAAGTGCTCCTGGGCCTGCTCGTGCCGGGTCTGGAACATGTGCAGGGTCCCGAGCGAGTAGAGCATCGCGGCCTGGCCGACCGTGTTGCCCGCCCGGACGGCCGCCTCCTGGGCGAGCCGGGAGGTCTCCTCCCAGTCGTCGAAGTGCCCCTTGGCCTCGAACAGGGTGACCGAGGTGAGCGCGAGGTCCCAGCAGAGTTCGTCCAGTCCGGCCGCGGCGGCCTGCCGCACGGCCGTCACCAGGGCCAGCCGTTCGGTGTCCCAGCCGTCCACCCCGGTCCCGGCCGCGCCGGAGCGGCCCTCCAGCGGCGGCCGCCAGCGCTCGGCCGTGCCGTGGATGACGGTGTAGTCGCCGCCGTACTCCCGGCGGTGGGCGTCCTCGGCCAGGGCCAGCCAGCCGCCCAGCATCCGGGCCAGCGCGGCCTCCCGCTCGCCCACGCCCTCGGTGGCCACCAACTGCTCGTGGGCGTAGGCGCGGACCAGGTCGTGGAAGCGGTAGCGCGGCCCCGGCTGGTTCGGGTACTGGACGATGTCCATCACCTGGGCCTCGACCAGCAGGTCGAGGGTGTCCTCGGCGGTGCACGGGTCGCAGTCCAGCAGCGCCGCCGCGATCCAGGCGGGCGCGTCCGGCAGCTGGACCAGGGAGAACAGCCGGAACAGCCGCTGCGCCGAGGGCGGCAGGGCGCGGTAGGTGAGGCTGATGGTGGAGCGCAGTTCGAGGCCGTGGTGGCTGAGCTCGTCCAGTCGGCGGCGCTCGTTGCGCAGCCGCCGGACCAGCCGCTCCACCGGCCAGTGCGGGTGCGAGGCCAGCCGGGCGCCGGCGATCCGCAGCGCCAGCGGCAGCCCGTCGCACAGGTGCACCAGCTCGACGGCGGTGTCCAGTTCGGCCTGGACCCGCGGTCTGCCGATGATGCCCGCCAGTAGGTCCAGCGCGTTGGACATGTCGAACACCTCGACGTCCACCCGGTGGATCCCCGGCACGCGGGCCAGCCGGACCCGGCTGGTCGCGAGCACCGCGCAGCTGGCGCTGCCCGGCAGCAGCGGCGTCACCTGCTCCGCGCTGGTCACCCCGTCCAGGACCACCAGGACCCGGCTGTCGGCCAGCCGGCTGCGGTACATCTCGGCCCGCTCCTGCGGGTCCTCCGGGATCGCCTTGGCCGGTACCCCGACCGCCCGCAGGAAGCGGGCGAGCAGCGTCCCGGTCCGGCCCTCGCCCTCGCCGGGGGAGCCCGGCTCCGCGGTCGGGGTGTGCAGGTCGGCGTAGAGGTGGCCGTCCGGGAAGTGGGCGCCGGCCTCGTGCGCGGCGCGCACCGCCAGCGCGGACTTGCCGACCCCGCCCGGGCCGCAGATGTTGACGATCGGCACCGCGTAGCCGGGGGCCTGGGTGCCGGCGTAGGGCACGATCAGCTTCTTGATCTCGTCGAGCTGGTTCCGGCGGCCGATGAAGTCGCTGATGCTGGCCGGGAGTTGGCGAGGGGTGAGGCGGAAGGCGGTCTCGGCGGCGGGGTGCGCCGGGTGGGTGGTGAGGGTGGCCTGGACGGTGTGGGTGGTGTGGGTGCCCTGGACGGTGTGGGTGGTGTGCGCGGCGGGAGCCGTGGGGGCGGGCGGGGGAGCGGTGGCCCGGTCCGCGCTGCCCCGGTCGGCGGGCGGCATCGGCAGGGACACCGGGGGCACTTGGGGGACGGGCGCCGGTGCGGGGGCGAGCGGCGGTGCGGCCGGGTCGGCGGCGGTGTGCCGGGCATGCCCGTCGCGGTGCCCCGGCAGGTCCAGCCCGGGGGACTGGCACAGGATCGCCCGCTCCAGCTCCCGCAGCTCCTGGCCCGGCTCGATGCCGATCTCCTCCACCAGCGCCCGGCGGGCCCGCTGGAACGCCTCCAGCGCGTCCGCCTGCCGGCCCGAGCGGTACAGCGCCAGCATCAGCTGCCCGTACAGCCGCTCCCGGAGTGGGTGGCGGGCGGTCAGCGAGGCCAGTTCGGCGCCCAGCTCGCCGTGCCGGCCGAGCAGCAGGTCCAGCCGGACCCGCTCCTCCAGCACGGTCAGCCGCCGGTCGTCCAGGTGGGTCGCGGCGCGCTGGGCGAGCTCGCCGGGCACCCCGTCCAGCGCGGGTCCGTGCCACAGCGCCAGCGCCTCGCGCAGGGTGGCGGCCGCCCGCTCGGTGCGGCCCGCGCCGCCCTCCTCCCGGGCGAGCGCGACCAGTCGCTCGAACTCCAGGCTGTCCACGTCGGCGGGCTCCAGCTCCAGGGCGTAGCCGGGGGAGCGGGTGGTGATCGCCTCCGGCCGACCGGCCTGGGTGAAACGTTTGCGCAGGGTGGAGACGGCGACCTGGATCTGTCCGCGGGCCGTGGTCGGCGGCGCGTCCCCCCACACCGCGTCGATCAGCTGTCCGGTGGAGACGGTCCGGTTGACGTTCAGTCCGAGCATCGCCAGGACCACCCGCTGCCGCGGACCGCCCAGGTCCAGCGAGCGCCCCTCATGGACCAGTTCGACCGACCCCAGCAGCCGTAGCAGCATGCCTTCCTCCCCGTCAACCGAAACGCGCTCAGCGTATTGGTATACACCAGATTCCCCCGTGGACACTACAGTCACAGCATTAACCGGACAGTCCGTGCGGGAGGTTTCTGTACGCCCGGCGAATTCTCGCCATAACCCCCGCGCTATCGTACGTGATCCTGGGCTGACCATTGCTGACGCAGATGCTTCGTGCACGTGCCAGCTCCGCCGGGGGCTCCGGACGGATTCTCCGGGGCGGGGCCCCCGGTGGGCGGCCCCGGAATTGTTTTTGGACATTCGGGAGCGGCCCGCCGGGCTCCTGAACCGGCCGCGCCGTGCGGCCCGTTCGACGCGCCCCGAACGGGCCCTCAGGTTACGGTGACCGGACCGGACGGGGCCGAACGGAGGAGGGCGGGTCGATGGCGGGCGGGTCGATGGGGAGCGGGTCGAAGGGGAGCGGGTCGACGGTCGGCGGGTCGGGGGCCGGAGGGTCGGGGGCCGGCGGATCGGTGGAGGACGTCGTGGATCGGCGCCGGCCGCGGTGGCTCGCGCGGCTCGCCCTGCTGTGCGCACTGGCCGCCGTGGTCGTGCTCGCCTTCACCGGCCCGCACGGGCTCCTGGTGCTGCTCGCCGAGTTCGTCGGTCTGGTGGTGACGGCCGTCGGCGTCTGGTGGGCGATCACCCGGCGGGCCCTGTGGCGGCTGATCGGCGCGCTGCTGGCCGTCGGCGCGCCCGCCGTCGGCGTCCTGCTCGCCTACGACGCCGGGGTGCTGGCGCTCACGGTGACCGCCGTGGCGCTCTGGCTCGCCGCCCTCGCCTTCGCCCGCGCCGCGCTGCGCGCCGCCCGGCCGCCGCGCCCGATGCCCGTCCGGGAGACCCCGCCGCCACGGCAGCCCGTCCTGATCATGAACCCGAAGTCCGGCGGCGGGAAGGTCGAACGCTTCGACCTGGTCCGGCGCGCCGAGGAACTGGGCGCCCGGGTGGTCCTGCTCGACACCTCCGCCGAGCAGGACGTCGCCGAACTCGCCCGCCGGGCGATCGCCGACGGCGCCGACCTGCTCGGCGTGGCCGGCGGCGACGGCACCCAGGCCCTGGTCGCGGCCGTCGCCGCCGAACACGGCCTGCCGTTCCTGGTCATCTCCGCCGGGACCCGCAACCACTTCGCGATGGACCTCGGCCTCGACCGCACCGACCCCGCCACCTGCCTCGACGCCCTCCGCGACGGCGTCGAACTCACCGTCGACCTGGGCCGGGTCGGCGACCGGACCTTCGTCAACACCGTCTCCTTCGGCGCCTACGCCCAGATCGTGCAGAGCCCCGAGTACCGCGACGCCAAGACCGCCACCGCCCTCGACGCCCTGCCCGACCTGCTGACCGGCGAGGCCGGGCCCAACCTCACCGCCCGCGCCGACGGGCACCGCATCGACGCCCCGCAGGCCCTGCTCGTCAGCAACAACCCGTACGCCGCCCCCGACCCCGTCGACCTCGGCCGCCGCCCCCGGCTGGACGAGGGCCTGCTGGGCGTCGTCGGCGTCCGGGTCGACGGCGCGGCCCAGGCCGCCGAACTCGTCCTGCTCGGCGAGCGGGCCGCCGCACTGACCCTGCTCTCGGCGCGGCAGGTCACCGTGCACGCCGACGTTCCCGAGATCCCCGTCGCCGTCGACGGCGAGGCGCTGACCCTGCCGACCCCGGTCGTCTGCACCCTGCAGCACCGCGCCCTACGGGTCCGCGTCCCGCGCGAGCGCCCCGGCGCGGACCCGGCCCAGCGGGCCCACGCCCACCCGCTGGACTGGCGCGACGTCACCCGGCTGGCCCTGTCCGGTGCGGGTACGCACCCGACGGAGGCCGCCCCGCCCACCGGAGGCCACCGATGACCGGCCCGGTCCTGCGCGACCTCACCGCGCTCGACGCGGCGCTCTACGCCGCCGTCGCCGCCACCGACACCCCCGCCCTCGACTCCGCCCTGCGCACCCTCTCCGCGGCCGCCGACCACTCGAAGATCAACCTCTCCGTCGCCGCCGCCCTGGCCCTCGTCCCCGGCCGCTGCCGCCGCGCCGGGCTGACCGGCGCGGCCGCCGTCGCCCTCGCCTCCTTCACAGCCAACGTCCTCGGCAAGCAGCTGGTCCGCCGGCCCCGCCCGGACCGGGAGGCCGCCCGGGTGGTGCTGGGCCGGCACGTCCCGATGCCGGCCAGCGCCTCCTTCCCCTCCGGCCACACCGCCTCCGCCTTCGCCCTGGCCACCGCCGTCGGCACCCTGCTGCCCGCTGCCGCCGCCCCGCTCGGCCTGCTCGCCGCCGCCGTCGGCTACTCCCGGGTGCACACCGGCGTCCACTACCCGGGCGACGTCCTGGCCGGCGCCCTGCTGGGCAGCACCTGCGCCGGGATCGTGCTCGCGGCCGGACGGCGGACGCCGTAGGGTCGAACCCTTCGGACCCGGGGGAGGGGAACACCGATGCTGCACCGCAGCCTGGGAGTCGACGGACCGAAGGTGAGCGCGCTGTGCCTCGGCGCGATGACCTTCGGCACCACCGTCGACGAGCGGACCGCCACCGCGATCCTCGACCGGTTCACCGAGGCCGGCGGGACGTTCATCGACACCGCGAACAACTACGCATTCTGGGCGCCCGGCGGCACCGGCCACGAGAGCGAGGAGCTCCTCGGCCGCTGGACCGCCCGCCGCCGCAACCGCGACCGGCTCGTCCTCGCCACCAAGGCGGGCGCCCGTCCCGTCCCCGGACTGCCCTACCCCGAACACCTCGAAGGCCTCTCCGCCCCGGCCCTGCGCAGCGCCGCCGAGGGCAGCCTGCGCCGGCTCGGCACCGACCGGATCGACCTCTACTACGCCCACGTCACGGACCCGGCCACCCCCGTCGAGGAGACCATGGGCGCCTTCGCCGGCCTGGTCGCCGACGGCAAGGTCACCGCCCTCGGCTGCAGCAACCACCGCGCCGCCGACCTCGCCGCGGCCAACGACCTCGCCGACGCGCGCGGCTGGCCCGGCTACCGGTGCGTCCAGCAGCGGCACAGCCTCCTGCAACCCCGGCCCGGCGCGGACCTCGGCATCCAGCGGCACGCCGACCGGGCCCTGCTGGCCCACCTCGCGGCCCGGCCGGACCTCACCCTGCTCGCCTACTCGCCGCTCCTCGGCGGCTCCTACACCCGCCCCGACCGCCCGCTGCCCGAGGAGTACCGCCGGCCCGGCACCGAGGCCCGGCTCGCGGCCCTGGCCGAGGTCGCGGAGGAGACCGGCGCCACCGTCAACCAGGTCGTCCTGGCCTGGCTGATCGGGCACCCCGTCCCCACCGTCCCGGTGATCGGCGTCGGCTCGGTCGCCCAACTGGAGGAGAGCCTGGCCGCCCTGGACCTGGCCCTCGACCAGGACCAGCGCCACCGCCTGGACACCGCGGGCAGCTGAGCCGGGCGGGCCGTCAGTGCCGCACGGTCCCGGTCCCGGTCGCGGGGCGCCGGATCGAAGGCGTCCACCACCACCGTCGCCGGCCGGCCGGGCCGCCCTCGGCGCCCGCCGCGCGGGCCCCGTGCACCCGGCGGCGGGCCTGCTCGGCGAGCCCGCGGGTGTCCGCGGTGGTCCGGTCGAGGGCGGTCGCGACCAGGTCGACGGGCAGCCGGAACACCTCGTGCAGCACGAAGGCGACCCGCTCGGCGGGGGCCAGCGCGTCCAGCGCGGCCAGCAACGCGGGCCCGACCGACCCGTCCGCCGGCACCGGGAGCGCGGGCCCGGCCACCACCTCCGGCACCCGCCGCGGCCCGGCGTCCCGCGCACCCAGCAGACCCAGGCAGACCCGCCCCGTCACCGTCGTCAACCACTCGGCCAGGTCCGCCACCTCCGCCGGATCGATCCGGCCGAGCCTGACCCACACCTCCCGCACCGCGACCTCCGCCTCCGCGTGCGAGCCCAGCAGCGGGTACGCGAGGGCCCTCATCCGCGGCCGCAGGTGCTCGAACTGGCCTGCCTGCCGGTCCTGCTCGGGCACGGTCACACTCCTCGGCTCCGGAGGGTTCGTCACCGACCGGTACCCCGGCCGTGGCTGGACCTTACTCGGAGAAGCAGGTTGATCACACCGGGTGGTGCCGGGGCAAATCCCCGGGGAGATCCGACGCCGGTCGCCGCAAACGACGCCGGTCGCCGCCGGATGGACTCCGGCTGGGGTCTGTCCAGCGAACGGTCTAACTCGGTTGGGTCGAGTTAACGACGGCCGGCGGAGAGACGGCCGTGAAGGCGATCTCGAAGGCGTTCAACGCTGCCTTCCAGCGCGTCATCCAGCGCTTTCGGCCGTCACCGGTCGGGTCGAGGGACATGATCGCCATGTAGACGCACTTCAGGGCCGCCTGCTCGTTCGGGAAGTGCCCGCGCGAGCGGACGGCCTTGCGGATCCGGGGGTTGACGGACTCGATCGCGTTCGTGGTGCGGATGACCCGGCGGACCTCGACGTCGAAGCTCAGGAACGGCACGAACTCGGCCCAGGCGTTCTCCCAGAGCCGCACGATCGCCGGATACTTCCTGCCCCAGGCCTCGCTGAACTCGACGAACCGCTCCAAGGCGGCGTCCTCGGTCGGCGCCGTGTAGACGGGCTTGAGGGCCTTGGAGATCTTGTCCCAGTCCTGGCGGGCCGCGTAGCGGAACGAGGCCCGGATCAGGTGCACGACGCAGGTCTGGGTGACGGCCTGCGGCCAGACCGTGCCGATGGCGTCGGGCAGGCCCTTGAGACCGTCGCAGACGACCATGCACACGTCCGCGACGCCGCGGTTCTTGATCTCGGTCAGGACGTGCAGCCAGTACTTGGCTCCCTCCCCGCCGTCGCCGGCCCACAGCCCGAGGATCTCCCGGATGCCTTCGACCGTGACCGCGAGCGCCACGTCGATCGGCCGGTTGGCGACCTGGCCGTCGCGGAGCTTCACGTGGACGCAGTCGATGAAGACCACCGGATAGACCGGGTCCAGCGGACGGTTCTGCCACTCGGCCATGCCCTCGATCACCTGGTCGGTGACGGTCGAGATGGTCTCTCGTAGCCGAGGTGCTCCGTCATCTCGCCTTCGAGTGCGGACTCCAGGATCTTCTTCGTCAGCTGCTGGAGCAGGCCCTCGGCGCCGGTGAGCTGCAGCCCGCTAGCACGAGCCCGGTCGACCAGCTGCCCGATCAACTGGTCGTCAAGGGCGTCCGGCTGCAACTCCACCGGCCGCACGGCCTCCACGGCCTCGGCGGAGACGATCACGTCTGTCATCAGGTGCTACTTCCTTGATCGGGAGTTACACCGTTCTTTTTGCAGACCCGATCCGCAAGGCGGGTTACATTGCCTTCGTCAAGAAGGCTCTGGCGAAGCCCCTGGACCTTCAATCCGCGGAGAACAAGGTCTCCGACGGACCAGGCGTCGCAGGCCACTCGACGGAGGTGCTGCACGAGGACACGCAGCCCGTGACCGACTTGACGGTCGGGGCCAAGCTTCTGCGCGCCTCCCCGGGATGGCATGTACCACCTGGCCGCCCGCGTACACCACGCGGGAGTACCGGACCACGTACTACCACGACGACGGCACCGTATCGACGAAGGAATGGGCGACCGTCTACCTCAACGGGTGGACCCCGGTCGTCTACAGCCAGTCCCAAGTGGTGAGGGACATCAACGAGCCGTAGCGGTGCCGGTTCCGGGCATCGACAGTCGGTTGAAAGGAGGAGGAATGGCCAGCGTGGCGGGCTTCCCGGGGAAGCTTCGTACTGTTCTCGTGGGCCTGATGTTCGGCGCCTGCGCCTGTACCGGGGTGTCCGGAGAGCAGGGTGCGGCCACCGTCTCGGAAAGCGCCGTGAGTGAGCCTTCGGCGTCGTCCGGAGAGAGCAATGCCGGGCCGACGGTTTCGGCCGAGTCGAGGCAGACGATCCTGCGTCTGGCGAAGGAGAACGGCAATGCTCCGGCTGGTGAGTTCACGGTCCTCCGATACGACAGCGGCTACGGGCCCGAGCTGATCTGGCAGGCCGAGAAGTCCGGCGACCTCTGTACCGCTTCGGAACAGGTGTCGGCCGGTCCGTGCGTCCCGTTCGGCGAGATGGCCGCACGGCGCGCTCCCGGCGTCGGCACTGTCCTGGACGCCGGGCTCTATCACGGCCAGTGGTCGGTGATGCTGATGTCCAGCGGTGAGACGGTTGACCACCTCTCCTGTCAGGGCCGGGACTTCCAGGTCCGACAGGGGTACTCGATCACGGTCGAGGGTGTGGCTCGCCATGTCTACACCGTTGCCGTTCCGAGGGAACTCCAGGGCCAGTACCGGGCGGTCGTCCAGCGGGACGGTCACCAGGCCGAGGAGCGTATCGACCTCAACCTGGAGAAGGTGGGCTCGCCGGTGCAGTGCTGAGCGGCCGAGCGTGACCCGGCGGTGCCCCGCCCCCCGGCCGGGGAGGCGGGGCACCGCTCTTTCGTCCACCGGACCGGGGTGGGGCCAGGCCCACCCCGGTCCGGGGTGCAGGTGGGGGTGCTGCCGGACGGGATGATGCTGCCGGAGCGGCTGAGCGGGCCCGAACTGCTGCACTACCTGGGGCGGTTGCGCGGGCTGCCGGGTGCGACGGTGGACGCGCGGGCGGCGGAGCTGCTGGCCGTGCTGGAGCTGGACGGGGCCGGGGACACCCCGGTGATCGACTACTCGACCGGGATGCGCAAGAAGATCGGCCTGGCGACGGCGCTGCTGCACGCGCCGCGGCTGCTGGTGCTGGACGAGCCCTTCGAGGCGGTCGACCCGGTGTCGGCGGCGACGATCCGGGCGATCCTGCGGCGCTTCGTCGCCTCGGGCGGGTCGGTGGTGTTCTCCCGGCTACGTCTACGACGCCGACGGCAACCAGCTGATCCGCCGCAACCCCGGCAAGGTCACCGTCAACCTCGGCGGCGGAGACGAACTCACCTACGACACCGGATCCAAGACCAGCACCGGCACCCGCTACTACGCCCTGCCCGGCGGCATCACCCTGGTCCGCCAGGGCGCGAGCAAGCTGACGTACCAGCTCGCCGACCACCACGGCACCGGCACCCTGTCCATCGACTCGGCGTCCACCACCGTGGACCGCCGGTGGACCGACCCCTTCGGTGTCCTCCGCGGCTCCGGGTCGCCCAACACCTGGGCCGGCGACAAGGGTTACGTCGGCGGCCCCAAGGACGACGCGACCGGCTTCACCAACCTGGGCGCCCGCCAGTACCAGCCCAGCACCGGCCGCTTCCTCAGCCCGGATCCGATCCTCGATCCGGCCGATCCTCAGCAGTGGAACGCCTACTCCTACAGCACCGGCGACCCGGTGAACCAATGGGACCCGACCGGGATGAGGCCGGACGGCTGCGGCCCGCAGTTCCAGAACTACCAGTGCGAACAGCCGGACACCATCCTCGTGGCCGCCGCCATGCAAGATCGTGAAGCCGATCGAAAGTTGAGGGAGCGCGAAGGGCGGAAGGCGCGGGAGGCGCGGGAACAGTACTGCCATTCGCTCTGCCAGACGCTTGGATACGACAGCGATGATGACCCGCGAATGAAGAAGTTGGAGAAGTCCATCGCTGACGGCGACAACTACAAGAACCATGACCAGAAGACCGGCAACGGCGGCGCGCCGAATCCGTTCAATGCCATTAAGAAGGCGTGGGACCACGTGTACGTCGGCGGCAGCATCTGTTTCGTTGGATGCGTGAATGCCAGTGTTCAGGCGGGTAACGTTTCCGTCAACTGGACCGGCGGTGTGACGCCCGGGACGATCGCTGGTGTGAAGAGTCCGTTCCCCTTCAGGGGCGGAGGGCTTCTCGGGGTTTCGGCGGGGTGGAATACTGCGGGTCCAAAGGACGGGGCCACCGCCAAGGGGAGCGTGACGTATGCCGACGGCGTGATCGGTGGTTCATATTCGTACGAGTCGAACGCCGAAGGGAAGTCGTTCCATCAGTTCGGCTATGCGGCTGGGGCTGGCATGGCAATTCAAGGGCCGCCGCTGGGAGGGGTGCATGCGGACATATTCCACTGGGATTTCGGTTATGACTCCCCGAAGTAGTGCACTGATCGGCGGGGCTGGCGGCGCTGGTCTGGTAGCATCCTCGGGCTGGACTGGTTCCTGTTTGATCAGATCATTTCCTGCGTCAGGTTTGGGAGTTCAGGTGCGGTTTCTGGGTGTCCTGCTGTTTCTGGTCCCTCTCTGCCTCGGCATAGCCATCGTCGTGGACTACAGGGGTTTCAGGAATTTGTTCGCACAGCCGTCCACCGAAACTCCGGTGGATATTTACAAGCTCGTGGGCTGGGTGCTCATTGTTATCTCCGGCCTGGGCTTCCTGGGCGGTGTTGCGATTGCCGTCCACGCGCTGGTCCTGCACCTGTCCTGAACACTGGTGCTGAGCAGTGAGGCTCTGTCCTCCCGAGAGGGAGGACAGAGCCTCGTTGTCTTGGGGGCCGACGTGTAGGTGGGGCCAGGCCCACCCCCACCTGGGGGGCAGGTGGATTCTGCCGTCGGCCCGGTGTCCCTAGATTCGATCACGAGCCGCCCGGGACGGGTGGCCGTGAGGAGCGGGGAGGGCGTCGTGCGGGGTGCGGTGGAGGAGGGGGCGCCGGCGCTGCGGCTGTCGGGGCTGCGGAAGCGGTTCGGGGCGCACGTGGCCGTGGACGGGGTGGACCTGGTGGTGCCGAGCGGGTCGTTCTACGGGCTGGTCGGGCCGAACGGGGCGGGGAAGACCACCGCGCTGTCGATGGCGGTCGGGTTGCTGCGGCCGGATGCCGGGAGTTCGGCGATCCTCGGGGTCGACGTGTGGAGCGACCCGGTGCGGGCCAAGGCGCTGGTGGGGGTGCTGCCGGACGGGATGATGCTGCCGGAGCGGCTGAGCGGGCCCGAACTGCTGCACTACCTGGGGCGGTTGCGCGGGCTGCCGGGGGCGACGGTGGACGCGCGGGCGGCGGAGCTGCTGGCCGTGCTGGAGCTGGACGGGGCCGGGGACACCCCGGTGATCGACTACTCGACCGGGATGCGCAAGAAGATCGGCCTGGCGACGGCGCTGCTGCACGCGCCGCGGCTGCTGGTGCTGGACGAGCCCTTCGAGGCGGTCGACCCGGTGTCGGCGGCGACGATCCGGGCGATCCTGCGGCGCTTCGTCGCCTCGGGCGGGTCGGTGGTGTTCTCCAGCCACGTGATGGCGCTGGTGGAGCAGCTGTGCGACCACGTCGGGGTGATCGCCGGGGGCCGGGTGCTGGCGGCCGGGCCGGTGGCGGAGGTGCGGGCCGGGCGGGGGCTGGAGGACGTCTTCGTCGAGCTGGTCGGCGCCCGTACCGGTGGGGAGGAGGGGCTGTCGTGGCTGGCGTCGTGAATCCCGGGGGTGTGCGGAACTCCGAGGGGGTGCCGAACCCGGTTGCCGTCCTGACCGGGATGAAGCTGGCCGTGCTGCGGCGGTCGATGTCCGGCCCGCGGGCCGCGAGCCTGATCGCGGGCGGGGTGTGCGGCGGCCTGGCGGCCGTGGGCACGGCGCTGCTGGGCCTGGTGGACTTCCCGGTGCCGGAGGCCGGGGTGGGCACGATCGCCCTGGTGCTGCTGGTCTGGACGGTCGGCTGGGCGGTCGGGCCGACCCTCACCGGCGGGGACCCGACCCTGCGGCTGTCGTACTTCGCGCTGGTGCCCCAGCCCCCGCGCCGGCTGGCGCTGGGCCTGCTGGCCGCCTCGTTCGTCGGAGTCACCCCGGCGGTCGCCCTGGTCGCCTTCGCCGTGCTGGTGGTGTTCGGCGCCGGGCTGGGGCTGCTGCCCGCGCTGGTCGCCGTGCCCGCCATGCTGCTCCACCTGCTGTTCGTGGTGGTGCTCGCCAAGCTCGGCGTGCAGGGCCTGGGCAGGGTGGCCCGGTCGCGGCTGGGCTGGGAGCTGTCGGCGCTGCTGGTCGGCCTGGTGTGCGGGTTCCTGAACACCGGCTGGTTCGGGATCGCCTTCTTCCTCGAGCTGCTGGGCGGCCACTGGGCGCCGACCATCGGCACGGTGGTGCGCGTCCTGCCCTCCGGCTGGTCGGTGGTCGCCGTGGACGCCGCCCGGCGCTCCGACTGGGCCCTGGTCGGCGCCTGCCTGGGCGGACTGCTCGCCCTGTGCGGGCTGCTGTTCGCCGCCTGGACGGCCCTGCTGGCCCGGCAGTTGGTGCGCGGCACGGCGGGTGGCGGACGGCCCGCGGTCCGTCGGCGCGGCCGCCCGCGGCTCCTCCCGGACACCCCCGGGGGCGCCGTCCTCGGCAAGGAGCTGCGCCTGTGGGCGCGCGACCCGCGCCGGGCCCGCTTCCTGCGGATCGCCCTGTGGGCCGGCCTGTTCACCGGCCTGCTGCCGGTGCTCGGCGGCTTCCCGACCGTACTGCCGTGGATGGGCGTGGTCCTGGCGCTGTACGCCGGCGCGCTCGGCTCCAGCCTGTACGGGCTGGACGCCGGAGCCCTCTGGCTGACCCTGGTCGCCCCCGGCGCCGAGCGGATCGACGTCCGGGCCCGGCAGTCGGCCTGGCTGCTGCTGGTCGGCCCGGCCGCACTGCTGCTCACCGTCGCCGGGACGGTGGCCGTCCCGAACGGCTGGGCCTGGCCCTGGCTGCTGGCCGCCCTGCCGGCCGTGCTCGGCGCGGGCGCCGGGCTGGTGCCGCTGATGTCACTGCTCGGCCCGGCGCCGTTCCCGGACCGGCCGGGCGGCAACCCGCTGGACGGGTTCAGCGACGAGAGCGGCGACCAGGTCCGGATGCAGAGCCTCGCCGTCCTGCTGCTCCAGCTGTTCGCCGCGCTGCCGGCCACCGGCGTGGTGCTGGCCGGGACGCTGCTGCACAGCGCGCCGCTGCGCTGGGCGGGGACGGCGGTCGGCCTGGCCACCGGGCTGCTGTACGCCTGGTGGATGGGCCGGGCGGCCCGGCGCCGGCTGGAGACCCGCGGCCCGGAACTGCTGGACGTGATGCGCAAGGGCGCCCGTCGGGCGGCCGGGTCCGTGGACCGCTCGCCGGAGGAGCAGGACCTGCTGGACCGCCTCTCCCGCCGCCGGACCGCGGCCGCCGGGCTGCTGGTCACGGCCGGGGTACTGAGCACGGCCCCGCAGGGCGGGGTGGCGCTGGCCATGTCGCTGCTCGCGCCCGCCAACCGGAGCTGGTTCCTGGCCCTGTACCTGCCGCCCGCCTGGCAGGTGCCGGTCGCGGCGGGGTTCATCCTGCTGGGCACGGGGTGCTTCGTGGGGGTGTACCGGCTGATCCGGGCCAAGCAGGCGGCCGAGCGGGCAACGGGCAGCTGAGTCGGGCCGGTTGCCGGGCTGCCATCATGATCGTCCAGCACGGCACAGCACAGCACAGCAGGACACAGCACCGCACCGCAGGACGCAGCACAGCAGGACGCAGCACCGCAGGACACCGCACAGAACCGTCGAGCCGACCGGAGGCCCACCCCGTGAGCACCCCGCAGTCCCGAGGCGCCGAGGCGCTGCGCACCGCCCTCCGGGCGCTCGGCCGCCTCACCGTCCTCACCCTGCTGATCCCGGTCGGCGCGGTGCTGGCCGTGCTCTTCCTGGTCTCGTTCCTGCTCTGGGTCGGTGTCGGGATGGTCCCGCTGTTCCCGGTGACGACCCGGGTGGTCCGCTCCGCCGCCACCGCCGCCCGCTGGGCCTCCGGCCACTGGTCGCAGGTGCCCGTACCGGTGCCGTACGTGCCGCGCCCGGCGCTGGAACGCACCCTGCACGGCTGGTTCTGGACCGGTCACGACTACCACAAGAACCGCTGGTTCGCGGGCTTCGCGCTCAAGCTGCGCTGGCTCTGGAACGACCCGGCGACCTGGCGGGACGCCGGCTGGCTGCTGGTCGACCCGCTGATCGGCGGCGCCGTCGCGGCCACGCCCGTCCTGCTGACCGGCTACGGCCTGTACGGGCTGGCGCAGCCCGTACTGCCCGAACCCGGCCCCGGCTACGGGCTGTTGCCGCTGCCCGGGCTGCTCGGACCGCTGCTCGGCCTGGTCCTGGTGCCCGCCGGTCTCGCCCTCGCCGGGCCCGCGCTGCGCCTGCACGGTCTGTGGACCCGTGCCCTGCTCGGCCCCACCGAGCGCTCCCGGCTGGCCCATCGGGTCGAGCAGCTCACCGAGATCCGGCTGGACGCCACCGAGGCGCAGGCCGCCGAGCTGCGCCGGATCGAACGGGACCTGCACGACGGCGCCCAGGCCCGGCTGGTCGCCGTCAGCCTGCGGCTCGGCGCGGTGGTGCCGCTGATCGACCGGGACCCGGAGAGGGCGAAGCAGGTGGTGACGGACGCCCAGGAGAACGTCACCCAGGCCCTGCAGGAGCTGCGCGACCTGGTGCGCGGCATCCACCCGCCGGTGCTCGCCGAACGCGGGCTCGCCGAAGGGATCCGGGCGCTCGCGCTGGACGTGCCGTTGAAGGTCGAGGTCCGGGCCGAACTGCCCGGGCGGGCCGAGGCACCGGTGGAGTCGGCGGTGTACTTCGCGGTCAGCGAGGCGCTCACCAACGCGGTCAAGCACGGCGACGCCCGGCACGCCACGGTGGAGCTCACCCACGCCGCCGGACTGCTCCGCGCCGAGGTCGCCGACGACGGCCGGGGCGGCGCCGACCCGGAGGGCGGCAGCGGTCTGCGGGGCATCCAGCGCAGGCTGGCGGTGTTCGACGGTACGCTCACGCTGACCAGCCCCCCGGGGGGCCCGACCAGGCTGATCATGGAGCTACCGTGCGTGTTGTCCTCGCCGAGGACCTCGTCCTGCTGAGGGACGGACTCGAACTCCTGCTGAGCGCCCACGGCCACGACATCGTCGCCGCCGTGGAGAGCGGGCCGGAACTGTCCGCCGCGCTCGCCGAGCACCGCCCCGACATCGCCGTGGTCGACGTCCGGCTGCCCCCCACCTACTCCGACGAGGGCCTCCAGGCGGCGCTGGCGGCCCGCCGCGAACAGCCCGGACTGCCGGTGCTGGTCCTCTCCCAGCACGTCGAGCAGCTCTACGCCCGGGAGCTGATCGCCGACTGCGCGGGCGGCGTCGGCTACCTGCTCAAGGACCGGGTCTCCAAGGCCGACCAGTTCGTCGACGCCGTCCACACCGTCGCGGCCGGCGGCACCGTCATGGACCCCCAGGTGATCACCCGCCTGCTGGCCCGCAACGCCTACGACGAGCCGCTCGCGATGCTGACCCCGCGCGAACGCGACGTGCTCGCGATGATGGCCGAGGGCCGTTCCAACGCCGCGATCGCCCAGCGGCTGCACTTCAGCGAGGGCGCGGTCAGCAAGCACACCTCCAACATCTTCGCCAAGCTCGACCTCGGCGCCTCCGACGACGACAACCGCCGCGTCCTGGCCGTACTCGCCTACCTGGACGGAACCCGCGCGGAGTAGACCACGGAAAGTCGGCGGGGCCGACTTCCGGTGCGGGGGCCGTGCTGCCGGTGCGGGGTGCTCGCCGGGGGCGGGGGTGGGGCGGGCGTCGGTACGATCGCCGTATGGGTGGTGCGAGGGACGAGGCCTGGGACGCGGATGCGGCCGAGCGGGCGGTGGCGGTGCTGAAAGCGGTGGCCGACCCGTCGCGGTACCGGTTGCTGTGGGCGTTGAGCCGCCGGGAGCTGCCGGTCAGCGAGCTGGCCGAGCTGTTGGGCGCCCACGTGGCGGCCACGTCGCAGCACCTGGCGAAGCTGCGGGCGGCGGGGCTGGTGGTGGCCCGCCGGGAGGGAACGCGGATCTTCTACCGGGCCACCGAGGTGCGCGGGCTGCTGACCGAGGCCGCCGTGATCGCCAACGACCTGCCGGACCGCAGCGGTGGTGACGGCGGCGGTGACGGTGCGGCCGCGGCCGCCGACCCGGCGGAGCAGCCCTTCGCCCGGGCCGCCCGCGCCGTCCGGGGGGTGCGCCGCCGCCCGGCGACCGGCCCGACGGGCTGAGCCGGGGCCGGTCCGGGTTGTGCTGAGCATGCCCAATTGGTCTGGACCACTGGCCGGAACGCGCGGGTGCCCGCGCGCCCGCCCCGCCGGGTGGCCGCCCCGCCCCGAGGGGTCCTCGGGGCGGGGAGGCGCGGTCCTTCGTCGACGGACGGAGGTCGGTGCCGGCGCGCCCCGGACGTCCGCCACCCGGGCGGTCCCGGCGGCTTCCGGCCGAATTGGTCTCGACCATTGCCCTCCGCCCGCCGGTGCACGAGGCTGCTGCCCACCGGGCACCGAATCATCACGACCGGAGCCCTTGCCACCGGAACAGGAAGGCAGCAACACGCCCATGCGCAAAGCGATTTCGACCCTGAGTCTGACCGGACTACTGGCCGTCGGCGCGCTGCTGGCCGCGCCGTCCGCGCAGGCCGCCGGCTTCGTCTACATCGGCATGTACCCGAGCGGCGCCGCGTGCGCCGCGGCCGGCCAGGACTACGTGGCCCGGGGTGAGGCGATCACCTACTTCTGCGACGTCGCCCCGAACACCGCCCGGCTCTCGATCGTTCCTTCCTGGCGATAAGTCAGAACCCTCCTCCGAACGGCCCGGTGGCCTCCCGGCCGCCGGGCCGCCACATCCAGCCGCGCCCACCGCTCCTGCCGGTGCCGAGGAAGTGGCGCACTGGTCACGGTGTGCTCCGTCCGTTCGGCGTAAGGGAGTTCCACGGCATTGTCCCCGCCCTACGCCTCCTCCGACCGGTATTCCCGCCGGGCCGCGTCGTAGCCGAACAGGCCCGCGTAGCGGCCCCAGTCGGTGGCGGTCTCCAGCTGCCGGTCGACCTGTTCGCTGGTGTAGTGGTGGGCGAGGAGGTCGCGGAGGAAGCCGGCCCGGACGGTGGCGCCGGGTTCGCCGCCGAGGCTGTTGGCGATCAGCTTGACCAGGGGGACGTCGAGGGCGGCGCCGGCGAAGAGCGCGCGGGAGTCCTGGACGTCGGCGTGGGCGAAGGCGGTGCCGTCCTCGGTGAGCAGGAGGTCGTCGCCGTGGATCTCGGCGAAGCCGAGCAGGTCGAGGGCGTCGACCTGGGGGAGCATGTCGTCGATGTCGAGGCCGAGTTGGTCGGCGAGGTCGGCGAGGTCGCAGCGGCCGGCGCGGTGGGCGATCATCTCGGCGAGGCCGGAGAGGCCGTCCACGCTGGCGCTGGGCAGCGGGGTGTTGGCGACGGTCCGGCGGTCGGGGCGGTCAGGTTCGGTGGGGTCCGGTTCGGTGGGGCCCGGTTCGGTACGGCCGGGCTCGGGCCGGCCGGCGGTCCGGGGGTCCTTGGGCCGCCCGGTCATGATCCGGTAGACCCGGTCGACGAGTTCGTCGAAGGCGGGGGAGTCGCGGTCGCGCGGCCGTTCCAGGCCGACGTCGACGGTCTCCCGGATGGTGCCGTACGGGCGGGAGCCGAGGACGACGACGCGGTCGGCCGTCAGTACCGCCTCCTCGATGTTGTGGGTGACCAGGACGACGGCGCGGGTGGGGAACTGGCCGGAGTCCCACAGTTCCATGAGTTCGCCGCGCAGGTTCTCGGCGGTGAGCACGTCGAGCGCGGAGAACGGTTCGTCCATCATCAGCACGTCGGGTTCGACGACCAGGGCCCGGGCGAAGCCGACGCGTTGGCGCATGCCGCCGGAGAGCTCCTTGGGGTAGGCGTTCTCGAAGCCGGTCAGGCCGATCAGTTCGATCGCCTGGTCAGCGGCCCGGGCGCGCTCGCGCGGGGGCACCCCGCGCGCCTCCAGGCCGAGTTCGACGTTCTGCCGGACGGTCAGCCAGGGCAGCAGGGCGAAGGTCTGGAAGACGAGCGCGGTGCCCGGGTTGGCGCCGGTGAGGGGGGTGCCGCGGTAGCGGACGCTGCCGGAGCTGGGCGGCAGCAGGCCGGCCAGGCAGCGCAGCAGGGTGGACTTGCCGGAGCCGGAGCGGCCGAGCAGGGCGACGATCTCGCCGGCCCGGACGGTGAGGTCGATCCCGGAGAGCACCGGGAGCTCGCCGTCGGCGCCGGCGTAGGACTTGGTGAGGCCGACGGCCTCCAGCAGGGTCGCGCCGTCCGCCACGGCGGGCCGGGCGGCGGCGGGGGTGGGGGCGGGGCGGGAGGAGAACGGGAAGCGCATCGGGGGGAACCTCACTGGAGCGAGTAACGGCGTTCGGCCAGCCGGTACAACCGGCGCCAGACCAGGCGGTTGAGGGCGACGACGTACAGGCTCATCACCGCGACCCCGGCGAGCAGGTGCGGGTGGTCGCCGCGTTCGGTGGCTCGGGCGATGTACGCGCCGAGGCCGGTGGCGGTGAGGGTGGTGCCGCCGAAGGTGACCACCTCGGAGACGATGGAGGCGTTCCAGGCGCCGCCGGAGGCGGTGATGCCGCCGGTGACGTACGCCGGGAAGATGCCGGGGGCGATGAGCCGCCGCCAGCGTTGCAGTCCGCGCACGCCGAGGTTGTCCATGGCCTCGCGCAGGTCGCTGGGGATGGCCATGGCGCCGGCGATGGCGTTGAACAGGATGTACCACTGGGCGCCGAGGGCCATCAGCAGCACGCCGCCGAGGTCGATCGACAGGCCGGTGCGCAGCAGCAGCCAGACCACCAGCGGGAACAGGAAGTTGGCGGGGAAGCTGGCGAGCACCTGGACCAGGGGCTGGGCGATCCTGGTCAGCCGGGGCGAGAAGCCGATCCGCACGCCGATCGGCACCCAGACGACGGTGGCGACCGCGACCAGCACCACGACGCGGGCCAGGGTGGCCAGGCCGAGCAGCAGGGGTTCGCCGAAGACGCCGAGGCCGGTGGTTCCGGTGAGGTAGCGGCCGAGGTCGACCAGGCCCCAGAGCACGATGCCGCCGGAGACGACGGCGAAGAGGAGGTCGCCGGTGCGCTGCCGGGTGCGGCTGACGGCGAGCGGCCGGTCGTCGGTGCCGAAGACCCGTCCGGCCCGGTCCAGGGCCCGGCCGAGGGGGCGCAGCGCCCGGCCGAGCAGGCCGGGCAGTCGGGAGCGGCGCAGCAGGGCGAGCACGACGGAGCGCTGCACCTCGGTGGCCTCGGACTGCTCGTTCTTGAAGCGTTCGGCCCAGGCGGTGAGCGGCCGCCAGAACAGGAAGTTCACGCCGAGGACCAGGACGGCCATGGTGGCGATCGCCCAGCCGACCCGGCCGAGGTCGCCGGCGGCGATGGCGGCGCCCGCGTAGGAGCCGACCCCGGGCAGGGCGTAGCGCTGGTTGTCGACGCTGATCGCCTCGGAGGCGACCAGGAAGAACCAGCCGCCGCCGAAGCTGAGCATGCCGTTCCAGACCAGGCCGATCATGCCGGAGGGCAGCTCGACCTTCCAGAACCGCATCCACCGGCTGAACCGGAAGGAGCGGGACAGCTCGTCGAGTTCGCGCGGCAGCGAGACCAGCGAGTGGTAGAAGCCGAAGGTCATGTTCCACGCCTGGGACGTGAAGATGGCGAACACGGCCGCGCACTCCAGCCCGAGTTCGGAGCCGGGGAACAGGGCGAGGAAGCCGGTGACGGCGACGGTCAGGAAGGCGAGCACCGGCACCGACTGGAGGATGTCCAGCGCGGGGATCAGCACCCGTTCCAGCCGGCGGCTGCGGGCGGCGGCGTAGGCGTAGCCGAAGGTGAAGCCGATCGACACGACCAGCGCGGCGAACATCCGCAGCAGCGAGCGCGCCGCGTCGTAGGGCAGCCGGGCCGGGTCGGTGTCCACGGCGGCGTCGCGCGCGGTGGAGAACCGTACGGTGGTGCCCTGTCCGACCCGCAGGGCGAGGTAGAGCAGGACCAGGACGGCGGCGGCCACGACCACGTCCGCCCAGCCCGCCCGGGCGGCCCGGCCCGCCAGGGCCACCCGGCCCGTCCGGGGCGGGCGGCCCGCGGTCCGGGGCGGCCGTGGGCCCCGGGTCGGGTCCGGGGCGGACTTCGGGTAGGACATGACGGGGACCTCCGGCGCGAACCCGGGCAGTCCGCTCCCTTCTGACGTCCGTCCGCAATCGACTTCCTCCCCTCCCGAAGGAGAGGACTTCCCCTCAGCCTCGCGGCTGAGCCGCTGCGCTTGTGCGCTGCGGTGGGACGACTTCCTGCTTCATCGGCGACCGCCCGCCCGGAGTGCTCCGTTGAGGTCCTGCACCGTCTCCACCGGCGGCAACCGCCGGCCACCATGGCTCACACGTTAGCAACAGTCCTGGTGACCGGTGATCGCCGACCAAGGCGCCGTGCCGCCTCGACGCGGATCGGTCCACCCGACCCTCGTACGCGCGGGTTCGGTCTCTCTCTCCCCCCCCCCCCGCACGTTGGGGCGGAAGAGCCCCGATGAATCGGTGGCGGGTGTCGGTCAGGCCGCCGGCTGCTCGGCTGCCTCGACGAACTCCAGGAGGTTGCCGACCGGGTCGGTGGTGTAGAAGCGTCGTCGGGGCGGGAGGGTGTCGTCCCAGACGACCTGGGCGCCGAGTTCGGCGAGCCGGTCGGCGAAGTCCCCGATCTCGCAGACGGCCATGCCGGGGTGGGCCTTGGTGCTGGGGCGGAAGCGCTCCTCGATGCCGAGGTAGAGCCGGACCCGGCCGCCGTCGGCGGCGAACCAGCAGCCGCCGCGGCCGGTGAGCGGCTGGGGCTTGGGGATCTCGGCCATCTGCAGGACGTCGCCGTAGAAGGCGCGGAGCAGGGCCTCGCTGCCGGGTGGCGCGGAGAGCTGGACGTGGTCGAGGGCCGTGATCACTGCGGCTTCCTCTCGGAGGGGTCGGACGGGATGGACGTGGCGTGCTGCCGGGCCGCGGTGACCAGCAGTCGGGCGGTCGGGGTGGGCAGGCCCAGGTGGTGGGCGATCCACTGCGGGTCGTGCCCGTGGGCGGCGAACACCCAGGCGGTGTAGAGCCGGTTGAGGCCGGGGGCGTCGGGGCCGAGCAGGAGCGGGCGGACCTGCTCCATCGGGAAGCCCTCCAGCGAGCGGGCGCTGAACCACTGGGTGTCGTCGTCCCCGGCGGCGACCGCGACGGCGGCGGCCGCGACGGTGGCGGCCCGGGCGGCGGTCGGCCGGCCCGCCCGCTGCCGGCCGTGGGCCAGCAGCAGGGCGAGCAGCAGTCCGACGACCGAGGCGCCGATGAGCACGCCGGAGAGGAAGAGCCGCAGCGGGGCGGGGGCGACGCCGAGGGCGGCGACCTGGAGGGCCAGGAGGAGCATGACGACGCAGAGCGCTGTACCTCGGCTCGTCCAGGGGAACAGGGCGGTTCTGGTCATGCGGTGTCCTCCTTCGGTGGTGTCGGCGGTGAACGGCACCCCGGCGAGCGGGGCGCTGCGGCGGCACCGGCCTCAGGCGGCGCGGACCAGCCGGGGGTCGTACTTGTAGCCGATCTGCCGGACGGTGGCGATCGCCTCCCGGTGGCCGGGGCCGAGCTTGCGGCGGATCCGGGCGATGTGGGTGGCGATGGTGCGGGTGTCGCCGGTGGCCGGCCGGCCCCAGACGGATTCCATCAGCTGGCGGCGGGAGTGCACCCGCAGCGGGTTGCCGACCAGGTGGGCGAGCAGTTCGAACTCCAGGTACGGCAGGGCGAGTTGCTGGCCGTCGACGGTGACGGTGCGCTGCTCGGGGTCGACCACCAGGCCGGGGTCCGGGCTGAGGGCGGGCGGTGCGGTGGGGACGGGCCGCAGGGCGGAGGCGCTGTGGTCCGAGAAGATGGCGTCGAGCCTGCGGTAGCGCACGGCCATGGCGGATGCTCCTTCGTCGGGTCGAAGCCGGAGAGGTACGAGGCGGGGAGGGAAGGGAAGGGGCCGGTCAGCGGCCGGGGTGCCAGGAGGCTTCCAGGCGGGTCGTCCCGTCCGGGCCGGTGACGGAGTGCCAGCCGGCCCGCAGCCGGGCGGGCCGGTCGTTCGGCAGGCTCGGGGCCCGGGTGCCGACGGCGCGCAGGACGGTGTTGTCGAGCGGGCCGGCGGCCAGCCGTCGGCCCACCGCGGCGAGGGCGGCGCGCAGTCGGCCGGGGTCGGAGGAGGGAAGGGCGGGCCGGAACGCGGCAACGATGGACATGGCTGGTCACCTCCGTGACAGGACGATGAATGTGAACAACTGCGCTGATGGGCGCGGGAATTGAGGTAAAACTCAGGCGGCGGAGCCAGTGGGGCCGGCGAGGGTGCCGCCCCGGCGGCCGGGTCAGTGGTTCGGCGTCAGTGGTTCGGCGTCAGTGGTTCAGGGCGGTCTGGACGATCTTGACGATCACCATCACCATCGCGACCAGCAGGTAGGCGCGCAGGGCACCCATGCCGACCTTGCGGGCGGTGGACATCACCGGCTTCTCCAGGGTCTCCAGCGGGGGCATCCGCCAGTCCTCCCGGCCGGTGCGGTCGATGGGGTCCTCCTTGGTGCCGCGACGGCCGGAGAGGAAGGAGTACCCGGCGACCAGGACGCCCGCCACTCCGCAGCCGGCCATGATCCGCAGGATCGCGTCCGAGCTGATGTCCGGCCAGACGACGGCCGCGGTGAGGATCAGCGACAGCGTGACCAGCACGCCGACCACGGCGGCGGTGAAGGCGTTGGTCCTGGGACCGTTCACCCAGGGGCCGAGCACGGCCTTGTCGTTGCAGAGCAGCAGCAGGAAGACGGTGGCGGAGGGCAGCAGCACCCCGGCCAGCACCTGGACGAACTGGGTCATCAGGCCCTGCATGTACCCGGTGGACAGCAGGGTGATGGCGGCCGCGGCGATCACCAGGCCGGCGTAGACGGCGTAGAAGCCCTTGGCGCCCTTGACCCCGCGGTGCAGGGAGTGCTTGATGCCGAGGACGTCGCCGATGGCGTAGGCGGTGGAGAGCGAGACGGCGAAGGCGCCGATGATCGAGGCGTCCAGCAGGGCGATGGCGAACAGCACGCCCGCCAGGTGGCCGGCCTTGTCCGCGATGCCCTGGGCGACGGCCCCGGCGTCGGAGAACTGGCCGAAGCCGTCGGTGCCGGCGAAGGCGGCGGCGGTGAAGCCCATCATGGCGGCGGCGCCGATGATCACGATCGCGATGCCGATCCAGAGGTCGGCCTTCTCGTACTTCATGAAGCGGGGGGTGATCCGCTTGTCGATGACGTACGACTGCTGGAAGAACAGCTGCCAGGGGGCGACGGTGGTGCCGACGATCGAGATGATCACCAGCATGACCGCGGCCAACTCACCCGCGCCGCCCGGCATCTGCGGCACCACGAAGTCGTGGGCCAGCTGCGAGGTCTTCGGGTGGACCATGAAGTAGATCGGCACCAGCAGCAGCGAGCCTATGCACAGGGTCACCGCGACCCGCTCGAAGCGCTGGAAGGAGCCGGTGAAGGCCGAGGCGATGATGATCGCCGCCGCCAGCACCACCGAGGCGACCTTGGGCAGGCCCAGGTAGCCGGCCGCCAGCGTGACGCCGATGAACTCGGTGACCAGGGTCAGCGCGTTGAGCAGGAACAGGTCGATGACGCTGAACGCGCCCCAGAACTTGCCGAACCGCTCCAGGATCAGCCGGGCGTGGCCGACGCCGGTGACCGCGCCCAGGCGCAGCACCATCTCCTGGTTGACGTAGAGGACGGGGATCAGCAGGGCCAGCGTCCACAGCAGCTGGGTGCCGTAGTTCTGGCCGGCCTGGCCGTAGGTGGAGAAGGCACCGGCGTCGTTGTCGCCGACCATCACGATCAGGCCGGGGCCGACGATCGCCAGCAGGGTCTTGAGTCTCGCCGACAGGCCCTGGCGCGGTGCGTCGTCGTCGAGCCTGATGGTGCCGAGCGCACCCTTGATGTCGCCGACGTGGGCGTCGTCCAGGACGGCCGAACGCGGCTGCGGGATCGTGGAGTTGAGTGTGGCGTTGGTGGTCATGACGTTCCTCCCGTGGACCCCGGGGCAGGCGGGGTGATGGGGGCGCGCGGCAGTGACTCCCCTGCGTGCGGGCACGGCGCACCGGCCCGCGGCGGGGCGTGCCCGGGCGGGCACGGCACAGCCGCGTGCGGGGTGAGCGGTGCGGACGTGTCGTCAGGTGCGGTGCTGACGTACCGTCAGACGGACGCGCAGGGAAGGTTGTTACCGCATGCCGGAGGTGTACGAGGACAGGCGGGGGCAGGGGCTACTGTGGCCCGGACTACTGCAATCCATGTCTCTCGCCTCCTCCCGGTCGACGCACCCCGTGGTGCGTGTCATCGACGCGGCAAGGAGTTCACCGGCGCGCGGAGCGGCCACCGGTTCACCCCAACTCGTCAGAGCTTTGGCACTCCACGGCGTGTCCGACCCGCTCGGGCCGGAAGCCACTTCGGATCAACCCTTAGGTCGGGAAGATCTGTCCTAACCCTGGGCGTCTCTCGACGTCGTCGGATCAGTGGCCTGTGTCCGTGAAGAAGCCTCACCGAACGAGGTGCCTTCTTCAAACCTCCAGAAGCATAGACCGGCGGGAGCGCGATACTTGCGTACTTGGTAGAACCTTTACCTTTCGCCAGGCGTGACGTCCGTCCGGGTGGCGCGGGTTTGAGCGCCACGTGACGACGGAACGACTTCCCGCCGGATCCGTACCCGCACACGCAGCTGAGGGGTGGCATGGCGACCGCAGGCTCCCAGACCGCAGGACCTCCGGGGGCTCCCCGGCGGGCGAGGGCGCTGGCGCTCGCCCGGCGCCCGAAGCTCTGGCTCTTCCCCGGCGTCCTGTGCGCCCTGGTGGCCGCGCTGCTCTCGCTGCTCTACCTGGGCGGCATCGTCAACCCGACCGGGCACCTGCACCGGGTGCCGATCGCCCTGGTGAACGCCGACCAGGCCCCGCCGCCGCCCGGCCAGCCGGTCAACCTCGGCACCCAGCTGACCCGCGCCGTGGTGGCCGGGACCCCGGACGACACCGTCCGCTGGCGCCAGACCGACGACGCGGGCGCCCGCGACCTGCTCGCCGCCGGCAAGGTCTACGGCGTGCTGCTCGTCCCCGCCGACTTCACCGCCGCCGTCACCGCGCTCGCCACCGGCGGGGCCACCCACCGGCCCACCCTCACCGTCCTCACCAACCCCGGCCTGGGCAGCCTCGGCTCCTCGATCGCCGCCCAGATCGCCCAGAACGCCGCCCACCAGGCCTCGGTCGCGGCCGGTCAGCGGCTGCTGGCCGCCGTACCGGCCCAGAGCGGCCCGGGCGCCCAGGGCCCGGACACCGGTGCCACCGCCCGACTGCTGCTCGCCGACCCGTTCGCCGTCACCACCCAGGTCGGCCACCCGATCGGCAGTCACAGCGGCCTCGGCCTGAGCGCCTTCTACTTCACTCTGCTCGCCGTGCTGACCGGCTTCATCGGCGGCAACATCATCCACAACGGCGTCGACACCGCGCTCGGCTACAGCGACAGCGAGATCGGCCCCTGGCACACCCGCCGCCCGACCGTCCCGATCAGCCGCACCCAGACCCTGCTGCTCAAGATGCTGATGACCGCCGGGATCATGCTGGTCACCACCTCCCTGGTGCTGCTCTGCACGGCCGGGATCCTCGGCATGGACGCCCCGCACCAGGCGCTGCTGTGGGTGTTCGCCTACTGTGCCAGCCTCGCCGTCGGCCTCGGCGTGCAGGCGATCAACGCCGCGTTCGGCGGGATCGGGCAGCTGGTGTCCATGTTCGTGTTCATCGCGCTCGCCCTGCCGTCCTCCGGGGCGACCGTCCCGCTCCAGGCGGTGCCCGGCTTCTACCGCTTCCTGGCCGTCTTCGAGCCGATGCGGCAGCTGAGCGACGGCATCCGGGCGATCCTCTTCTTCGACGCCCGCTCGGACGCCGGGCTGGCCCGCGGCTGGGTCATGATCGCCATCGGGGTGGCGCTGGCCCTGGCCTTCGGCTTCGGGATGACCCGCTACTACGACCGCAAGGGCCTGCACCGCTGGACGCCCCAGCCCTCGGAGTAGCTGCTCCTAGGCCTTGGTGACGGTCACCTTGAGGTGCTTCATGATCGGCTGGTCGCTCTGGGTGCTGTGGTCGCCGATCGCGCACAGCACGTTCAGCTCCGGCATGTACCCGGCCGCGCAGCCGCGCGGGATGTCGTACGGGACGGCCAGGTAGCCGTGCACCGAGCGGGTGGAGCCGTCCCGGGCGGTGCTGGTGATGTCCACCGGGTCGAACTCGGCGATGCCGCGCTCGCGCATGTCGTCCGGGTTGAGGAAGACCAGGGTGCGCAGGTTCTTCACGCCCCGGTAGCGGTCGTCGTCCGAGTAGATGGTGGTGTTCCACTGGTCGTGCGAGCGCATCGTGCCGAGCGCCAGGGTGCCCGGCGCGGGGACGACGTCGGGCAGCGCGGCGGCGGAGAACTCGGCCTTGCCGGAGGGGGTGAGGAAGACCAGCTCGCGCGCGGGCTGCTTGATCCGGAAGCCCAGCGGCAGCCGTACCCGGCGGTTGAAGTCCTCGAAGCCGTCCAGTACTTCGGCCATGGTGTCGCGGATCCGGTCGTAGTCCTCGATGTACCACTCCCACGGGGTGGGGCTGTCCGGCAGGGCCGCGCGGGCCATCCCGGCGACGATCGCGGGCTCGGAGAGCAGGTGCGGTGAGGCCGGGCGCTTCATGCCGACCGACAGGTGCACCATGCTCATCGAGTCCTCGACCGAGGTGGACTGCACCCCGGCGCGCTGGTGGTCCTTCTCGGTCCGGCCCAGGCACGGCAGGATCAGTGCCCGGCGGCCGTGCACCAGGTGGCTGCGGTTCAGCTTGGTGCTCACCTGGACGGTCAACTCGCAGGCGCGCAGCGCCTGGTAGGTGTAGGGGGAATCCGGGGCGGCGAGCGCGAAGTTGCCGCCCATGCCGACGAAGACGGTCACCTCGCCGCGCCGCATCGCCTCGATCGTCCCGACCGTGTCCAGGCCGTGGGCGCGCGGCGGGTCGATCCGGCAGACCGCGCCGAGCCGGTCCAGGAAGGCGTCGGCCGGCCGGTGGTCGATCCCGCAGGTGCGGTTGCCCTGGACGTTGCTGTGCCCGCGAACCGGCGAGGGCCCGGCCCCCTCCCGGCCCAGGTTGCCGCGCAGCAGCAGCAGGTTGACGATCTCCCGCACGGTGTCCACCCCGTGCTCGTGCTGGGTGACGCCCAGGCACCAGCTGAAGATCGAGCGGTCGGCCTCGCGGTAGACCCGCGCCGCCTTGAGGATCTCCGTCCGGCCCAGCCCGCTCTGGCGCTCCAGCTCCGCCCAGGGCGTCTGCTCGCAGACGCGCCGGTAGGCCGCGAAGCCGCTGGTGTGCCGCTCGATGAACAGCCGGTCCAGCGCCCCGTCGTCGGCCGCCGACTGCTCCAGGAGCGCCTTCGCCATGCCGCGCAGCAGCGCCATGTCGCCGCCGATCCGCGGCTGGAGGTTGAGCGTGCTGGTGCGGGTCGCCCGGTTCAGCGCCATGTCGGTGAAGTCGTGCGGGATGATCGTCCGGGTCGCCGCCGCCTCGACCAGCGGGTTGACGTGCACGATCTGCGCGCCGCGCTTGAAGGCCTCGGCGAGCGAGGTGAGCATCCGGGGCGCGTTGGAGGCCGCGTTGACGCCCAGGATGAACAGCGCGTCGGTGACCTCCCAGTCCTTGAGGTCGACCGTCCCCTTCCCGGTGCCCAGCGCCGCCTGGAGGGCCCGTCCGCTGGCCTCGTGGCACATGTTGGAGCAGTCGGGGAGGTTGTTGGTGCCCAGCTCGCGGGCCATCAGCTGGTAGAGGAACGTCGCCTCGTTGCCGAGCCGGCCGGAGGTGTAGAACGCCGCCCGGTTCGGGTCGTCCAGCCCCCGCAGGGTGCGGCCGACCAGGGCGAACGCCTCCTTCCAGCTGATCGGCAGGTAGTGGTCGGTGTCCGGGTCGTACACCATCGGCTCGGTCAGCCGGCCCTGGTCCTCCAGGGCGAAGTCGCTCCACTCGGACAGCTCGGTCACCGAGTGCGCGGCGAAGAACTCCCGGCCGACCCGCTTGCGGGTCATCTCCCAGGTGACGTGCTTGATGCCGTTCTCGCAGATGTCCAGGTGCAGGCCCTTGGTGTCGTCCGGCCAGGCGCAGCCCGGGCAGTCGAAGCCACCGCTCTCGTGGTTCATCCGCATGACCGCCCGCGGGCCGTCCAGGTACGCCCCCTCGCGGGCCAGGAAGCGGGTGACGCTCTTCGCCGCACCCCAGCCCGCGGCGGGGTGGTGGTACGGCGCGAAGCGGGGCGGCGCGGCGGGGGAGGGGCCGACCTCCTCCGGCTCGGGGCGGGTGGCGTCGACGGCGTCGTCGGAGGTGGTCACGGTGCTCGCCTTCCGTCGCACGGGTGAGGGCCTCGGGGGTCCCGCTCGACGCTACGCCGGGCCGTCGGCCCCCGCGCGTCGAACCGCTACGGCTCCGGCAGGGCGCCCAGCACCCCGGCCAGGTCCGTCCGCCGGGCCACCTCCAGCAGGGCGCGGGCCATCACCGACCCCGGCTCCCGGGCCGCCGTCACCAGCACGATCGGCGTGCTGTGCACCGGCTCCACCAGCGGGACGGCCCGCATCCCGGGCGGCACCCCGAACACGTGCAGCCAGGCGTACGGCACCACGCTGGCCCAGTGGCCGCTGCGCACGTGCGCGAACAGCGAGCCCACCGAGTCGGTCTCCACCCGGGGCACCGGCGCCAGTCCGAGTCCCGCGAACACCCCGTCCAGCACCCGGCGGCCCTGCATGCCCGGGTGCAGCAGGCACAGCGGCAGCCGGGAGGCCTCCGTCCAGGTGGCGTGCGGCTGCCCGGTGAGACCGTCGGCGGGGCCGGTCAGCAGGACGTACCGCTCCTCGTAGAGCGGGACGGTGCGCACGCCCTCGGTGCCCTGCTCCGGGAGGTAGCCGAGGCCCGCGTCGATCTCGAAGTTCCGCACCTGGCGCAGGAGTTCATCGGCGCGCAGGTCAGTGGACAGCTCCACGGCGGCCAGCGGGTGGGCGGTGCAGAACGGCCCGGTGAGCAGCGGGACGGCGCCCGAGGCGGTCGGCACCGAGCCGATCCGCAGCCGTCCGCTCAGCCCGGTGCGCAGTGCGTCCACCTCGTCCCGCAGGGCGTCCCGGTCGGCCAGGATGCGCTGCGCCCACCGCACGATCCGCTCGCCCTCGGGGGTCAGGCCCTGGTACGCCCGGCCGCGCCGCACCAGCAGCACCCCCAGTTCGTCCTCCAGCTTGCGCAGCGCCTCGGACAGCGCCGGCTGGGAGACCCGGCAGGCCTGGGCGGCGCGGGCGAAGTGCTGCTCGCGGGCGAGGGCGACCAGGTACTCGAGCTGGCGGAACAGCATCTAGTCGGCCTCGGCGGCGGTCCCGGCCTCGGTCCCGGCCTCGGTCCCGGCGACGGTCTCGGTGTCGACGGCGCCGGGCTCGGATGCGTCGGGGAGTCCGGTCAGGTCGCTGAGGTCGGTCGGATCGGTCAGGTCGATCCGGTCGGTGCGGGTGTACACGTTCATCGAGTCGCCGCGCAGGAAGCCGACCAGGGTCAGCCCGCTCTCCTCGGCCAGGTCCACCGCGAGCGAGGACGGCGCGGAGACGGCGGCGAGCGCCGGGATGCCGGCCATCACCGCCTTCTGCACCAGCTCGAAGGAGGCCCGGCCGCTGACCATCAGCACCGTGCCCCGGGCCGGCAGCAGGCCCTCGCGCAGGGCGTGGCCGACCACCTTGTCCACCGCGTTGTGCCGCCCCACGTCCTCGCGCAGGCAGAGCAGCCGGCCCTGCGCGTCGAACAGCCCGGCCGCGTGCAGGCCGCCGGTGCTGTCGAAGACCTTCTGGGCGGCGCGCAGCCGGTCGGGCAGCGCGGTCAGCAGTGCGGGGGTGATCCGCAGCCCGTCCGCGGCGACGCTCCACGGCGCGGTGGTGCGCACCGCGTCCAGGCTGGCCTTGCCGCACAGGCCGCAGGAGGAGGTGGTGTAGAAGTTGCGCTCCAGCGAGGCGTCCGGGGCGGGCACGCCGGCCGCGAGCGCCACGTCCACCACGTTGTAGGTGTTGCCGCCGTCGGCGGTGGCCCCGGCGCAGTAGCGGATCCCGGCCAGGTGGTCGGCGGCGTGCAGCACGCCCTCGCTGACCAGGAAGCCGGCCGCGAGGTCGAAGTCGCTGCCGGGGGTGCGCATGGTCACCGTGAGCGGACGGCCGCCGACCCGGATCTCCATCGGCTCCTCGGCGGCCAGGGTGTCGGGGCGGTGCGAGGGCACGCCCTTGCGCAGCCGCAGCACCCTGCGGGGGACGGTCACTCGGCCCATGGTCGTCGGCTCCTCGGGTGGGTCGCGGGTCGGCCTCGCGGTCGGTCAGGTCTGTACGGATGAATCCTCGCGCGTTTCCGGTCCGGCCGGGTGCCCGGGTCGGCCGCCGGGGTCGGGCAGGGGGCCGGGGCCGGGTCGGCCGCCGGGGTCGGGCAGGTGGCGGCGGCTGTGGACGCCGGTGACCGCCAGGCAGAGCAGGCCCACCCCGGCCATGCCGACCAGCAGCGCCGGGTAGGAGGCGCGTCCGGCCGTGCCGGCCAGCAGCAGCGGGGTGAGGAAGCCGCTGGAGGTGGTGCTCTGGTAGAGCGCGGCGGAGGTCGGGCCGGTGGGGCCGCGCCCGGCGTCGGGGCCGGTACTCGGCGCGGTGAGCCGCTCCACCTCGTGCAGGCCCGCGCCGAGGGTCAGCCCGTACCCGGTGCCGAGCACGACGGCGGCGGCCAGCACCAGTCCCACCGAGTCGCGGTCGGCGGCCAGTGCGCCGAGCAGCAGTCCGGTGATCACCGTCGCCATCGCGGTGAGGGTGGCCCGGGCGCTCCCGGCGTCGTCCAGCCGGGCCGCGAAGGGCTGGGCGAGCACCCCCATGGCGAGCGTCAGGGCCGCCACCAGACCGCTGAACAGCGGTGCGTAGCCGGGCAGATGGTGGGCGACCAGCGGCGGCAGCACGACGTAGCCGACGGTCGCGGCGCCCAGGACGGCGGGGCTGGCGGGCAGCACGACGTACCGGAACCGGGGGTGCCGCACGGCCGCGCGGTGGTGCTCCGCGGGGCGGACCGGGCGGCGCACCGGCGCCGTGTCCGGGACCCGGCCGGTGGCCCGCAGGACCAGCAGACAGGCCGCGGCGTGGGCGAGGCAGGGCACGGCCGTCGGATCGGGCAGCCACTCCGAGAGGATGCCGGAGGCCAGCGCACCGGCGGAGAAGCCGATCCCGGTGGCGTACATCGCGCGGCGCGCGGAGGCCACCGGCGGCGTCCCGGGGCCGGAGAGCTCCCGCAGCCAGGTCGTCCCGGCCAGGAACACCAGCCCGGCCGCGAAGCCGGTCGCCAGCCGGGCGACGTACCCGGTGGGCTGGTCCGCCAGGGCCAGCAGCGCGCTGGCGGCCGCCGACAGGGCGAGCCCGGCCCGCACCGTGCGCCGGCGCCCGTACCGGTCCGCGGCCGGGCCGCCCAGCAGCAGTCCGGGCACCAGTCCGACCAGGTACACCGAGAACATCGCGGCCAGCGACACCGGCGACCAGTCCGTGTGCGCCCGGTAGACGCTCGCCAGCGCGGTGAACTGGTTCGCGCCCCAGGCGGCGACCGCCACGGCGGCCGCGGCCGGTATCCAGCGGGCGGTGCGCACGTGCGGGGTCTCCTCGGACGGTTCGCTCGGACGGGGAAGTCGGCGGCCGGGGGCCGCCCGTCCAGTGTCCTGTCCGGCATCGTCGCAGGTCAAAGAGGTGGGACCAGTCGTTCGATCGGTGCGGCCGATCGAACGGGACGGCCCCGGGCAAGCCCCGGCTAGCCGTCGGCCCCCACCGCCAGCACGACCGCGCTCGCCGCGCCGCCCGGCGTCTCGTAGCTCACCGTCTCCCCGGCGTGACGGCCCAGCAGCGCCTTCCCGAGCGGGCTGTCGTACGTCACCAGGGTCAGCTCGCGCTCCTCGGCCAGCTCGGAGATCTCGACGGTCTCCTCCTCGCCGTCGGAGAACCGCACGGTGACCGTGGAGCCCACCCCGATCACGTCCGTGGACGGCGCCCCGGCCACCTCGGCCTCCCGCAGCCGCCCCTCCAACTCGGCGATCCGCCGGTCCAGCCGCGTCACGTCCGAAGCCCGCTGCAACTCGTCCGCCGCGTCGGCGCGGTCCCCCACCGGATCCTCCCCGCGCAGGGTCGCGGCCACCTCCCCCCGCTCCGCCCGCAGCTGCGCCAACTCCTCCTGCACGGCACGCTGCCCCTCGGCACTGATCGGTTCCGGCCCACCGCTCATCGCACGCTCCCGGGTCTCTGAGGGAACACCCAAACACCGGTCGCCTCTCATTACCCCACCCCGCCGAAGCCCCGGCAAATCCTCGGCCGGGCCGTGCGTCAGCGGGCGAGCGGCTCGGCCGGGACGACCGGTTCGAGGAAGCGGCTGGGGGCGCCGTGCCAGGAGACGGCGAGGGCCTCGCGGGCGCGGGTGCAGGCCACGAACAGCAGGTTCAGCTCCCCGTTGAGGTCCTCCCGGTGCTGCTGCGGGTCGGTGTCCTCCGGGGTGAGCGCGTTGACGTTGGGCACCATGGCGTCGCCGACGCCCACCACGGCGACGCAGCGGAACTCCAGCCCCTTCATCCGGTGCATGGTGCCGATCCGTACGCCGGGGGCCGGCGCGCTGCCGAGCAGGTGGGCCGGGGTGCCGGCCTGCTCCAGTGCCCGGGCGGTGTCGCGGCCGAGTTGGGCGGTGCGGGTGGCGACGCCGATGTCCTCCGGGCCGACCCCCGAGGCGGTCCACGCCCCGATCCGGGCGACCAGGGCCCGGAGCTCCTCGGCCTGGTCGGCGTGGCCGTGCGCCTCGGGCTGCGCGCCGTGCAGGGTCGAGTGGTAGCCGACCAGGGACTCCTCGCCGCCGTCCAGGTCGTCCGGGCGTTCGCCGGTGAGCAGCGAGGCGGCCCAGCTCAGGATCTCGTGCGTGGTGCGGTAGTTGACGCGCAGTCGGGCGGACCGGCCGACCACCTGGATGCCGAGCGAGCGCAGCGAGACCTTGTTGCCGTAGATCCGCTGGTGGGGGTCGCCGGCGAGGAACAGGTCGTCCGGTCCGGGGGCGGCGAGTGCGCGCAGGAAGCGCCACTGCGCGGGGTGCAGGTCCTGCGCCTCGTCGACCACCACGTGTCGGAACGGGCGCTCGTCCCGTTCGTCGAGGGCCCGGGCGGCGTGCGCGCAGACCTGGAGGAAGGTCCGCTCCCCGCTCTGCCGCAGCTCCTCCTCGAACGCGGCCACCGTGCGCCACAGTCGGGCCCGTTGCAGGGGGCCGAGCGCGGTGCCCCGGCCGGTCCGCGGGGCCTTGAGGTACTGCTCCGGGCTCTCGATCGCCTGGGCCAGGACGACCTGGCGCCACTCCTGGTCCAGGAAGACGTCGGTGAAGTCGACCCCGAGCCGCTGCCCGACCCGGCGCCAACGGGCCAGCACCGCACGCTGGTTGAACAGGATCTTCAACGGGGCGCCGCCGAGCGAGCGGCGCAGCACCTCGTTCGCCAGGGCGTCGACGGTGACCACCCGGACCTTGGCCCGGATCCGCCCGTCGGTGATCAACAGGCCCAGGCAGCGCTCCAGTTCGGCGGCGAGGTCCTTGGTGTAGGTGGTGAGCAGCACCGACCCGTCGGGGGCGTCGGCGGGCAGCCGGCGGGCCAGGTGGTAGGCCCGGTGCAGGGCGACCACGGTCTTGCCGGTCCCGGGGCCGCCGGTGACCCGGGCCGGGCCCTGGTACGAACCCCGGTAGGCGATCCGGTACTGGGCCGGGTGCAGGAAGATCCGCCAGGCGTCGAAGGGGCGCTCCAGGATCTCCTGGAGCTCCTCGGGCCCGGACACCAGGGCGACCCGGCCGCGGGCGTGGGCCATCGCCGAGACCAGCTCGTCCCCGGGCCGCCCGGTGCCCGCCGGGTCCGCCGCCCGCGCGTACGCCTGGACGATCTCGCGGTCGATCTCGGCCGGTTCCATCCCGCTGGCCAGGCCGATCAGCACGTCGAACTGCTGCTCCGGCAGGACCCGGTGGAGCGCCTCCAGGTGTGCCTCGTCGGGCAGCAGCCGGATGATCGGCAGGATCTCCTCCTCGATGCCCAGGCTGCGCAGGACCTTGTCGGAGCGGTCGGCGAAGAGCCGCTGGGGCTCGTCCGAGGCCCGGGCCCGCAGCGAGGCGGAGGCGCGTTCCAGGGCGACGTCGTTGCGGATCTCGACGCCCTGGGTGGCGGCGTTCACCGAGGCGCGGTGCTTGAGCGCCCAGTCGTTGGCCTTGTCGTGGGGGAGCACCTTGAGCAGCAGGTAGCCGTCGCCCCGGTCGGCCTTGAGGACGACCCCGCGCCAGAAGTCGGTGATCCGGATGGTCCGGATCCGCGGGTCCCGCTGGTGGGTGAGCTTCTCCAGGTGCGCGCCGGCGTGGGTGGCCCCGGTGAACTTCTCGAAGGTCTCGAAGACCCGCCGCTGCACCGACCGCTCCAGCGCCGCGAACTCCATCAGGAAGTCCCGGTGCATCCCCAACGTCGCCACCCGGGCCCCCTCGCGCCTCGTCCGGATCTTCGATGCGCCCACTCTACTGGGGCACTTGGGGGTGGCGGTGATCACCTTTGGGGGCGGGGAGGCGGGGGAACGCGCAGGTGGGAGGGGTGCGGCGGCGGGGCGGGGGAGGGACCGGCCGTCGGGCCGGAAGCGGGCGAAGCTACCATGTGGGCAACACCCTCAGCTCGAAAGATGGACTTGTGACTGTCAACGACGACGTGTTCACGGACTGGAAGAACCGCGAGGAGATCGCGGAGTCGATGATCCCGATCATCGGGCGACTGCACCGGGAGAAGGACGTCACGGTCCTGCTCCACAGCCGTTCCCTGGTGAACAAGTCGGTGGTCAGCATCCTCAAGACGCACCGCTTCGCCCGGCAGATAGCCGGCGAGGAGCTCTCGGTCACCGAGACGATGCCGTTCCTGGACGCGCTGACCACCCTGGACCTCGGCCCCTCGCAGATCGACCTGGCGATGCTCGCCTCGGCCTACCGGACGGACGACCGGGGCCTGTCGGTGGCGGAGTTCACCGCTCAGGCCGTCGCCGGTGCCACGGGTGCGAACAAGCTGGAGCGCCGGTCCGCGCAGGACGTCGTGCTGTACGGGTTCGGCCGCATCGGCCGGCTGGTCGCGCGGCTGCTGATCGAGAAGGCCTCGGGCAACGGCCTGCGGCTCAAGGCCATCGTCGTGCGCAACGGCGGCGGCGACGACCTGGTCAAGCGCGCCTCGCTGCTGCGCCGGGACTCGATCCACGGCCAGTTCCAGGGCACGATCACCGTCGACGAGGCGAACAACAAGATCGTCGTCAACGGCAACGAGATCACGGTGATCTACTCCAACGACCCGAGCGAGGTCGACTACACGGAGTACGGGATCAAGGACGCGATCCTGATCGACAACACCGGTCGCTGGCGTGACCGCGAGGGCCTGTCCAAGCACCTGCGCCCCGGCATCGCCAAGGTCGTGTTGACCGCCCCGGGCAAGGGCGACGTGCCGAACATCGTGCACGGCGTCAACCACGACATGATCAAGCCGGACGAGCAGATCATCTCCTGCGCCTCCTGCACCACCAACGCGATCGTCCCGCCGCTCAAGGCGATGGAGGACGAGTACGGCGTCGTGCGCGGCCACGTCGAGACGGTCCACTCGTTCACCAACGACCAGAACCTGCTGGACAACTACCACAAGGCCGACCGTCGCGGCCGCTCGGCGCCGCTGAACATGGTGATCACCGAGACCGGTGCCGCCTCGGCCGTCGCCAAGGCGCTGCCGGACCTCAAGGCGAAGATCACCGGCAGCTCGATCCGGGTGCCCGTTCCGGACGTGTCCATCGCGATCCTGAACCTCCAGCTCAAGCGGGAGACCAGCCGCGAGGAGGTCCTGGACCACCTGCGCGAGATCTCGCTGACCTCGCCGCTCAAGCGGCAGATCGACTTCACCGACTCGCCCGACGCGGTGTCCAGCGACTTCATCGGGTCGCGGCACGCCTCGATCGTGGACGCCGGTGCGACCAAGGTCGACGGGGACAACGCGATCCTCTACCTGTGGTACGACAACGAGTTCGGCTACTCGTGCCAGGTCGTCCGGGTCGTGCAGTACATCTCGGGCGTCGAGTACCCGACGTTCCCGGTGTCGGCGGGCTGATCCGCCGGTCGGGACCGTGCGGCGGGGCGGTGACCTTCGGGTCGCCGCCCCGTCGGCGTTGCGCGGGGTCTCCGGCGCGGGGGGGGGGGGGGGGGGGGGGGGGGGGGGGGGGGGGGGGGGGGGGGGAGGGGGGGGGGGGGGGGGGGGGGAGGAGAGGGGGGGGGGGAG
>NZ_JBVIWC010000002.1:62924-198148 GCF_055594965.1 Kitasatospora sp. NPDC040550
CCTTGCGTATACGACAGCCCAATCTCTTCCCACCCCCGCCCCCCCCCCCCCTCCCTCCCCCCCCCCCCTCCCTCCCCCCCCCCCCCCCCCCCCCCCTCCCCCTCTCCCCTCCCCCCCCCCCCCCCCCCCCCCCCCCCCCCCCCCCCCCGCCCGCGTGGGGGAGGGGCGGTCAGGCGGTGGCCAGGCCCGCGTCCGGGACCTTGCCCGACTGCGCCTGCTCGATCCGGTTGACCAGCATCACCGCGAACCGCCGGGCGGCGGGCAGGTCCACCGGCCCGCCCTCGGTGGTCACGCTCGCCACCACGGTGCCCGAGCGCACCACGATGCTCACCCCGTCACCGTCCGCCAGCGGCCCCACGAAGGCCTGGCTCTCGCTGCCCACCGCCGGAGCCTCGACCTTCTTGAACGGCCCGACCGGGTAGGAGGCGAACGTCTCCTTCGCCCGGCTCTTCGCGGCGTCCCGACTGGGCAGGGTCTCCACCAGGAAGCGGGTCACCAGATCCCCCGAGGAGAACCGGACCGAGCCACTGAGCGGCTTGCCGCTGCACGGTGCCGAGGCCGTGCAGGTCACGGCGTGGTCGGCGGTGTCGACCTTGCGCTTCTCCTCCTGCCACCCGGCCATCGCCTTGGCGTCCGGCAGCACCTGCCCGACCACCTTGTCGTCCAGCAGCGGTGCCTCCAGGTCCGCGCTGGGCGCCGCCGCCGGCGGCGCCGTCACCCCGGCGCCCGCCCCGGCCGCGGGCGCCGAGGCCCCGGCGGGCCCACCCGGCGAGGGAGCTCCGGCGGTCGTCGCCGTACCACCCGCAGTCGACGCCGCCCCACTCGGGACGGCGCTGCTCGCCACCGCCGAACCGGGCGCCGCCGCAGCCCCCTCGGCCGCCTCCGACCCCCCGGACGAACACCCCGCCAGCACGCCGGCCAACACTCCGGCCGCCACCACGGCGGTGACCCGCCGACCACCCATCCCCATGCGCCCACTCCCTTACGGCTGTCCGTGACCCCTCAAGATAGCGACCCCCCTGCACACGAACCGCCCCGCCCCGGGTGTCCCGGAGCCGCCCCGGGCCTCACGGGCAGGCGGGCAGTTCGTGGAGGCCGAGGGCGAGCAGGGTGTCCAGGGCGCAGTGGGTCACCAGCCAGCCGGGCAGCGGGCCGGTCGGGCCGGTCGCGGCGGCGCAGGCGGCGGTGAGCGCGGCCTCGGCGGCGAGCAGGCCGTCGGCGAGGACGAAGGCGACGCCGTCCACCGCGTCCGGCCCGACCAGGATCCGGGTGTGCTCGATCCGGGCCCCGGCGGGCAGGCCGCGGGTCAGCCCGTCCCGGACGGCCTCGGGGGAGGGCGGGTGCGGGAGCGGGCGGTCGGGGCGGTCGGGGGCGCGGAGGTGGAAGCGAATGGCGTGCACGTGACCCAGCCTGACGGATCGTCGGCCCGGGCGGCACCCAGCTCGCTGTCAGAAAACTGTCAGGCAGCAAGATGTCACCCGTTCCCGGGCTCCGGCGCCCCCGGCCGCGGGCGGCGCTGGGCTGGGCAAACGGATGTCGGTCGGCCGTGATATGTACTCACCTGGGGCGGTCACTGTGCGGCCGTGCGATAGATGCCGATGATGTTCGAGGGGGCCACACACATGCCGCTGTTCCGACGCCGCTCGGGCGGGGAGGGCGAGCCCGGCGCGCAGGACCGGGCCGGTCGGCGCGGGTTCGGGCTCGGGCTGGGCAGGCGGGCCGCCGAGGCGCCGGCGGCCGGCCGGGGTCCGGCGCCTCGGCTCGACCCGGCGTACGGCGACGAGTCCGTGCGGCTGCTGCTCGGGCAGGCCGCCGCCGGGGACTGGACGGCGCTGCGCCCCGCGCTGGCCGCCGCGACCGGCGCCGAGCTGAACTTCCTGGTCGGCGCGGTGTCCGACGTCGCCGGGGTCGAGCAGTGGACGGCCCGCGCGATGGCGGACGCCCCTGACGACGCGCTGCCGCTGCTGCTCTCCGGCGCCCGGCACGTCACCTGGGCCTGGGAGGCGCGCAGCGGCGCCCGGGCCAAGCACGTCAGCGAGGAGCAGTGGAAGCTGTTCCACCAGCGGCTGGACGTCGCCGAGGAGCAGCTGCTGGAGGTCGCCGAGCGGGAGCCCGGCTGGCTCGCCCCCTGGTTCTTCCTGCAGATCAGCGCGCGCGGCGCCTCGCTCGGCGAGGAGGTCGCCACCGCCCGCTTCGAGGCGGCGGTGCGCCGCGTGCCCGGGCACCCGGGCTCGCACCGCCAGCGCCTGCAGCAGCTGTGCGCCAAGTGGGGCGGCTCGCACGACGCCATGCACGCGTTCGCCCGCTCCTCGATGCTGGCCGCCCCCGAGGGCAGCCCGCTGGGCGAGCTGGTGGCGCTCGCCCACCTGGAGCGCTGGCTGGACCTCCCGGAGGGCGAGGACCACGCCTACCTGTCCGGCCCCGCCGTGGTGGCCGAGTTGCAGGAGGCCGCGTTCCGCTCCGTCCTGCACCCGGACTTCGTCCCGGAGCGCGGCTGGCAGTCGAGCTTCAACACCTTCGCGATGGCCTTCTCGCTCGCCGGCCAGCGCAAGACCGCGCGGCTGCTGTTCGACGCGCTGGACGGCCTGGTCACCGAGTCGCCCTGGCACTACCTGGCCGGAGACCCGGTCACGGCCTTCCGCTCCCACCGGGACCGCTGCGCCGCGTACTGACCCGCGGCGCCACCCCCGTACGTCCACCCCCGTACGTCACCCGCACGTCACCCCTTCCGCATTCCGCGACCGAAAGAGCCTCCGGTGTCCCCATCCGACAACCCGACGAGTGCGCACACCTTCCAGGTGGACCTGCGCGGCCTGGTGGACCTGCTCTCCCACCACCTCTACTCCAGCCCGCGGGTCTACCTGCGCGAGCTGCTGCAGAACGCGGTGGACGCGATCTCCGCCCGCCGCGCCCTCGACCCCGGGGCGCCGGCCGCCATCACCGTCCGGGCCGACGACGAGCTGTCCGTCACCGACACCGGCATCGGCCTGACCGAGCAGGACGTCCACACCTTCCTCGCCACCATCGGCCGCAGCTCCAAGCGCGACGCCGACGGCGGGCTGGACGGCGACGGCCTGGCCCGGGCCCGCGGCGACTTCATCGGCCAGTTCGGCATCGGCCTGCTGGCCTGCTTCGTGGTCGCCGACGAGATCACCGTGGTCACCCGGCACGCCGGCAGCCCGGACGCGCCGGTGATCGAGTGGCGCGGCCTGTCGGACGGCAGCTACACCATCCGCACCCTGCCCGCCTCGGCCAAGCCCGAGCCGGGCACCACCGTCACCCTCGCCCCGCGCGCCGACGCCGCCGAGTGGGCCCGCCCCGCCCGGGTGCTCACCCTGGCCCGGGACTTCGGCAGCCTGCTGCGCCACGACGTCACCGTGATCGACGCGGGCGGCACCGAGCACGCGGTCAACCGCACCCCGCCGTGGGCCGAGCGGCACGGCTCCCCGCTGGCCCGGCGCGACGCGCTCGCCGAGTACTGCCGGAGCACCTTCGACTTCGTCCCGCTCGACACCATCGAGCTGGACCTCCCGCTGGTCGGCCTGCGCGGCGTCGCCTACGTGCTGCCCGACGCCGCCCCGCCCTCGCGCCGCCACGGCCACCGGGTGCACCTCAAGGGCATGCTGCTCTCCGACCAGGCCGACGAACTGCTGCCGGACTGGGCGTTCTTCGTCCGCTGCGTGGTGGACACCGACGGGCTGCGCCCGACCGCCTCGCGCGAGGGCCTGTACGCCGACGAGACGCTGGCCGCCGTCCGGGACGCGCTCGGCGCCCGGATCCGCGACTGGCTCACCGGCCTGTCCGCCAGCGACCCGGCGCTGCTGCACCGCTTCCTCTCCGTGCACCACCTGGCCGTCAAGGAACTCGCCCGCTACGACGACGAGTTGCTGCGGATGATGCTGCCCTGGCTGCCGTTCGAGACCACCGACGGCAACGTCACCCTGGACGAGTTCGCCCGCAGTCACCCGGTGGTGCTGGTGACCCGTACGGTCGAGGAGTTCCGCCAGGTCGCCCCGGTCGCCGGCGCGGCCGGGCTCGGCGTGGTCAACGGCGGCTACACCTACGACCGCGACCTGGTGCACCGGCTGCCCGAGATACGCCCCGGCGTCTCGGTCGCCGACCTCGACCCGGGCACCGTCACCGCGCACCTGGACACCGTCGACCCGGCCGCCGAGCTGGCCGCCGCCACCTTCCTGGCGATCGCCCGCGAGGTGGTCGGCCGGTTCGACTGCGACGTCGCCCTGCGCAGCTTCCACCCGACCAACGCGCCCGCCCTGCTGCTCGACAACCGGGAGGCCCGGCACGAGCGCACCCGCGCCCAACTCGCCGACGAGGCAGACGGGTTGTGGGCGGACATCCTGGGCTCGCTGCGCGCCGAGGCGCCCCGCGCCCAGCTGGTGCTGAACCACCTCAACCCGCTGGTGCGCCGCGCCGCCGGCGTCACCGACCACGACCTGGCCGTCACCGCCGTCGAGGCGCTGTACGGGCAGGCCGTGCTGATGACCCGCCGCCCGCTCAAGGCCAGCGAGTCCGCGCTGCTGAACCGTTCGTTCATCAGCCTGCTCGACCACGCGATGCTCGGCCACGAGGCGGCCGGCCCGGACCACGACGGCCCGAAGGAGGCGTGATGCTGGACACCCCCGGTGCGGTGATGGCCGCGCTGCGCGAGAACGACGCCCGCCCGTACGGCCGCACCCGCACCGTCACGGCCGAGGAACTCGTCGACGCCGCCGAGCAGTTCGAGGACACCGAGGTCCGCTCGATGGCCCTGCTCGAACTCATGGAGGCCTACGAGTACGACGGCGAGAGCAACAAGAGCCCGGTCGTCTTCGCCCGCATCCTCAAGCTGTGGGACCAGGACCCGGACGGCTTCGGCGACTGGGCCGAGCAGCAGGTGTTCTGGCGCTTCAAGTGGGTGGCCGGCTCGCTGCGGGACAACCCGGACGTTCCGCTGGCCGCCGTCGAGCGCTGGCTCACCGAACTGCGCGACCGCTACCGGGCGGCCGGCCACGGCCTCCAGCCGTACTACGCCCAGCGCTACCACCTGGCCCGGCACACCGGCGTCGGGGTCCAGGACGCCTACGAGCTGTGGACGGCCCGCCCGCGCACCGAGCTGAGCAACTGCCACGCCTGCGAGACCCGCGCCCGCGCCCGGCACTTCCTCGACCTCGGCGAGGACGCCCGCGCCCTGGAGACCCTCGTCCCGGTGCTGAGCGGCCGCAGCTGCTGCGCCGAGGAGCCGTGCCTCAGCCAGTCCGTCGCGCTGCTGCCGCTGCTGCGGCTGGGCCGGCTCGACGAGGCCCGTTCCACCCACCTCACCGGCTACCGCGCGGCCCGCGGCAAGGCCTCCATGCTGGCGGCGGTGGCCCGGCACATCGAGTTCTGCGCGCTGTCCGGCAACGAGCCGCGCGGGCTGGAGCTGCTCGCCGAGAACCGCGACCTGTTCGCGGTCACCGGGGAGCCCGGCGCCCGGCTGGACTTCCTGACCGGCGTCGAGGTGCTGATCGCCGCCCTGGCCGCGGCCGGCCACGGCGAGCTCGCGGTCAGCGGCCCGGCCGGCCGCAGCTGGACGGTCGACACCCTGCTCGCCCACCTGCGCACCGAGGCCGACGCCCTGGCCGCCCGCTTCGACGCCCGCAACGGCACCGACGCGGTCGGCGCCGCCCGGCGGGCCCGACTGGCCGTCCGGCCGCTGCTGGCCGAGCCACTGGCGCTGGGCGTACGGGCGGTCGCCGCACCGGAGTTGACCGGCGCGGCCCCGGCGGCCGCGCCCGCCCCGCGGCGCACCGTCGAGGCCGAGCCGGAGGACTTCGCCGACCTGGTGCTGCGCGCGCGCGAGCTGGAGCTGCTCGGCCACCCGGACGGCGACCGGCTGTGGAAGCGGGTCGCCGAGCGTGCCGCCGCCGCGGACTTCACCCACCCGGAGCACGCCGAACTCGGCGGCCCGGAGCGGCTGCGCGCCGAACTCGCCGAGCAGCGCGCCCACGAGGCGCTGCAGCGGGACGACCACGCCGAGGGCGCGGCCGGCCTGCTGGCGGCCGCCGAGCTGTTCGAGCAGGCCGGGCTGCCCGGCCCGGCCCTGATGGTCCGCACCCGGACGCTGATCGTCGAACTCGGCGAGGTCGACGGCGCGGTGGCCGACTGGCCGGCGCTGGACGCCGCGCTGGCCCGGGCCGAGGAGCTGCACGCCGCGGGCTCCATGACGGACGACGACTACCTGATCGTCCTGCAGTCGCTCGCCTACGCCGCCCACCACGACCTGGTCGAGGCGCTGCCCGAGCCGCCCGCCGGGACGGCCGCGCGCTTCGAGGCGGCCGTCGGCGGCTACCGGCGCGCCGCCGTCGAGCTGGGCTCCGCCCGTCGGGCCGCGACCTCCCGGCAGTACGTCGCCGACGCCGCCGCCCGAGCGGGCCGGTCGGCCGAGGCGGCGGCCGAACTGCGCGAGGTGATGGCCCAGTTGGAAGCGGCAGAACTGCCCTGGCACACCCCGCGGGTGCTCGGCCTGCTCGGCCAGGTGCTGCTCCAGGGCGGCGAGCCCGGCCAGGCGGTCGAGGTGTTCCACCGGGCGCTGGCCGAGGCCGTGCGCTGGGGCGACGACGCCTACCCGTACGCGCCGACGTACATGCTGCTCGGCCACGCGAACCTGCAGGTCGAGGACTTCGGCGGGGCGGTCCGGGCGCTGTCCGAGTCCGCCGCGCGCTTCGACCGGCTGGGCGCCGGGGCGGTCGAGGACGCGGCCCGGGTGCGGCTGCAGCTCGCCGACGTGCTGCGCGGCACCGGCCGGGACGCCGACGCGGTGGCCGTGCTGGAGTCCGTCCTGGACGCCTCGGCCTCGACCGCCGGCCTGGACGTCCGGATGGTCGCCCAGGCCCGGCTGGACCTCGCCCGGGGCCTGGTCGAGCTGGAGGAGTACCGGGACGCGGCCGAGGAGTACCTGCGGCTGGCCGAACTGGTCGCCGACTGGGAGGACCAGGAGACCCACACCATGGTCGCCTGCGAGACCGCCCTGACGCTGGCCCGGGCGGGCATCTGGGAGGCCGCCGAGGCCGCCCTCGAGCGGGCCCGGGAGGCGCACGGGAAGGCTCCGCAGTTCGACCAACTGGCGGCGACACTGCGGGAGTTGGCTCAGCTCACGATGCGCGAGCGGGGTGGCCCCGAGTGGCTGGACGCCGCGCTCGCCCTGCTGGCCGAGGCCGACGCGCTCGGCGAGGCCGCCGAGCGGGGCGGGCAGGAGTACACCGCCTGGTACCTGCGCGGCGGTTCGCACTACGCCCGGGCGCGCTGCCTGGCCGTCGCCGACCGCTTCGAGGAGGCGCTCGCCGAGGCCGAGCGGGCCATCGAGGTCTACGGCGAGCAGGGTGAACCGGCCGGTGCGCCGCAGCCGGAGTCGCTGCGGGCCGAGGCGGTCCGGCTGGCCGCGCTGATCGAGGGCGGCGACCTCGACCGCCCGAAGGCCGCGGTGAAGCGGCTGACCGCGGCGATCGCCCGCGCCGAGGCGGCCGGCCTGACCGAGGCGCCGCAGGTGCTCGCCGAGCTGCGGGGGCGGATCGCCGGCCACTGAGCCGGGAGGCCCCGGGGCCGCTCTCGGGTACGCGGTGAGGGGCGGGCGTCCAGGACACCCGCCCCTCACCGCTGTTCCGCCGGGGTCAGCAGGGACCGTCGTCACCCCAGACGCCCCACTGGCCGCTGGCGCTCGGCACCTCGTTCAGCGTCCACCACTTGGCGTGGTAGTTGTGGCCGTTGTACGAGACCTTGGCGCCCGCGGTGTACGTGGTGCTCGCGCTCCACGCCGGGGCGGTGCAGGTGCCGGGGTTGCCGGTGGGGCTGCCGGTCTGCGTGCCCGGGCCGGTGGGCGGGGTGGTCGGGGGCGTGGTCGGCGGGGTGGTGGGCGGGGTCGCCCCGGCGAACTTCACGGTGTACTTGGTGAAGTCCCAGTCGCTCTGGGCCACGCTGGAGCACGAGCCGGACAGGCCCGGGTCCACCGGCCCGGTGCACTGGCGGTCCCGGTTCACCGACCAGAAGGTGTAGCGGGCCAGGCCGTGCGCGGTGGCGAAGTCCAGCACGCTCTGGAAGTCGGCCTGGCGGAAGTACTCGGCGGCGTCGGTGCGGCCGTTCATCATCGACACGCCCTCGTGGGCGTAGGCAGTGGCCTCGCTCCAGCCGAAGGTGGTCTGCAGGATCTGGTTGAACTTCACCAGCGCGTCGGTCTGCGCCGCGGCGCCGTTGAAGCCGCCGTCGAACGGCATGATCGAGTAGTTGTTCGGCGTGAAGCCCTGCGACTTGGCCTCGTTGAGCATCTGGGTGCCGAACCAGCCGGTGCCCGCGTTGGTCCCGGCCGTGGTGATCGAGATGTACAGGCCGGGGTTGTTCTGCTGGAGGATGCGGGCCGCGCCGATCTCGTTGTGGATGGCGGCGGTGTTCTCGTACTCCGGCTCCTCCAGGTCGAAGTCGATCGCCTTGAGGCCGTACTTGGTGATGACCTGCTGGTACCCGGCGGCGGTCGCCTCCGGGGTGCCGCAGACCTGGCCGAGCTTGGTGCCGCCGTACCCGCCGACCGACACCGAGACGTCCCCGCCCTTGCCGCGGACAGTCTGGATGACGGCGGGCATGGTGGTGTCGGAGTCGATCGAGGAGGTGCCGCCCCAGGCGGGCGAACAGCTGTTGCCCTGGGCGAGGACGAAGGCCAGCTGGAAGGCCTTCTGGCCGGTGGCGTCCATCACGGCGGCGGCGTCCGGCGGGCTGTTGTCCTCGGGCATCAGGTACGGCGCGGAGGCGTACCAGTTGCTGCCCAGTCCGGCGGCGGTGCCGGTGGTGGAGGCGGAGGCCGGGCCGGTGCCGGCCAGGGCGGCGAAGCCGCCGGCGACCAGGCCGAGCGCGCCGGCCACGGCGAGGGCGGCCCGGGATCTGCGGGTGGTCGGTGCGGTGCGTGGCTGTGGGGGAAGTACGCGTGGCATCGGGGGGCCTTTCCGGGAAACGTGCGTGGGGGAGGGCCGGTGCGCGCCGGAGGTGGGGGTGGCGCGGGCAGGCCGAACTGTCCCGGGGCGTGGGGTGGTTGCCCAGAGCTCCCACTGGTATAGACCTGTCTCGGAGGGTCGGTCAAGGGTCCGGCGGAGCGGGGGGGCGCGTGGGGCCCGGGTGGGGGCCGAGCGGGGCGGCGGAAGAGGAATACACTGCTCCGGATCAAAGCTCGATGATCCTCGAATTTGGTCTAGACAGGTTCTCGAACGGTCGGTTAGCTTTCGGACCACGAGATCTCGTGGGTAACCGCACAGCCTCTCCAATCCACCTTCCCGAGCGGAGGAAAAAATGGTTCAGGCGATTCTCAACCTGGTCGACCGGGCGGTTTCCGGCGGACGCAAGGCGCAGGCCGCCGACGCGTATTGCCAGTGCCCGGCCGGCACCACCACCAACTGCGTCGGTGAGACGCTCTACGTCCGGGAGTGCTGCTCCTGGAACTGTGCCGTCGCCCCCAGCTGCGTCACCTACGCGATCGTGGGCGGCTGCTGACCCGACCGGCTCGGCCGACTGATCCGGCCGGCTGACACACGGCCGCCGGTGCCCCCGCCCTGCGTCGGCGGGGGCACCGGCGGAGGGGGAGTCATGACCGCATACCTCTTGCTCGGCTGCCGCACCGTCATCGCGGTGGTCTTCGCCCGGTCCGCCTGGGCCAAGCTCCGCGCCCACCGCGACTTCCGGTCCGCGCTGCGCGCGATGGCCGTCCTGCCGCCCCGGCTGACCGGCGCCGCGGCGATCGGCGTACCGCTCGCCGAAGCCCTCCTGGCCCTGCTGGTCTGGGTGCCCGCACCCGTCGCCAGCTGGGCCTTCGCCGCGACCGGCGGACTGATCGCACTCTTCGCCGGCGTGCTGGTCCGGCTGCTGCGGCAGGGCGCCGACGTCTCCTGCCCCTGCTTCGGGGCCTCCGGCGTACCGGTCAGCCGGGCGCACGTGGCCCGCAACCTGGTGCTGCTCGCCGTCGCCGCGGCGGGCCTCGTCGCAGCCGCCGCCCCCGACCCGGGCGGCGGCCCGGGCGCGGCCGGGGCGGCGGTGGTGCTGCTGACCGCCGGCTTCCTGAGCGCCCTGATCATCGCCACGGACACCCTGATCGAGCTCTTCTCGACGGCCCGCTGAGCCGTCGCCCAGAGTCACGGCCGTTGAGCTCCCCGCCCGGTGCCGGGGCCGCACCCCGGTGGAAAACGGGCCCTACCTCCCTGAATCCCCCTTAGTCCGGAACGAGGCGCGAAACCGTAATGTCCACGCTTTTCACCGTCCTCATCGGTGGCATTTCCCTGGTCAATCTGATGCTGACCCTGGCGCTCGCCAGGAAAATCAACAACAACGGTTCGCCGACCTCCTTCGGAAACGTCCGGGTCGGTGTTTCCATGCCCGAGAACCGACTTCCCGACGGCACCCCGATGCCGGAATTCCGGGCGGTGTCCGAAACGGACGGAGAAGTCACCCGGGCGGACCTCGCCGGGGCGCCGGCGGTGGTCGGCTTCTTCTCCGGCAGCTGCGGACCCTGTCTGGAGCAGGCGCCCGACTTCGTCAAGGCGGTCACCGGCTTCCCGGGCGGCCGCGGGCAGGTCCTGGCCGTGGTCAAGGGCAGCGGCCCGGTGGTCGCCGAACTGCGCACCCTGCTGGAGCCGGTGGCCCGGGTGGTGGTGGAGCCCGCCGGAGCCCTGCCCGGCTCCACCGCCGAGGCGTTCGGGGTCGTCCGCTGGCCCAGCTACGTCGACGTCGCCGCCGACGGCCGGATCACCAACCACCTCGCCCCGGGCGAACTCGTCCTCCCGACCACCGCGCGATGAGCACCCCCTGGTCCGCCGGCCCCGGCGCCGAGCCGCCCGGGGCCGGCCGGGCCCTGCGCTCGGCCCTGGCCGCCTGCGCACTGGCCTGGCGCTCCGGCCGGGCGGCGCTGCTGCTCTCGCTGCTCTGCGGGGTGACGGCCGGCCTGCTGCCCGCCGTCGCCGCCCTGCTGGTGAGCCGGCTGTTCGACGAGCTCGGCGGTGCCGCACCCGGTTCGGCCTCCGGCTCGACCGCCGGCTCGCCGACCGGCACCTGCGTGCTGCTGATCGCGGTGAGCCTCGGTCTCGCCCTCGCCCCCGCGCTCAGCGAGTACACCCGGGCCCGCTCCGGGCGGGCGATCCGGCTGCGGGTCCAGGAGGAACTGTTCCAGGCCGTCAACCGGCTGCCCGGGCTGCGCCCCTTCGAGGACCCGCGGTTCCAGGACCGGCTGCGGCTCGCCCAGCAGGCCGGCGGCGCCGCCCCGGACATCCTGGTCGGCGCGGCCTTCGGCAGCCTCCAGGCGCTGATCACCGTGCTCGGCTTCCTCGGCAGCGTCTTCGTCGTCGGACCGCTGCTCGGCCTGCTCACCCTGCTGCTGACCCTGCCCCTGGTGCGCAGCCAGCTGGCGGCCGGCCGCCGCCGGGCCGCCGTCCTGGGCGAGACCATGGCCCGCAGCCGGCGCCAGTCCTTCTACGGCAGCCTGATCGCCGACGTCGACGCGGTGAAGGAGATCCGGCTCTTCGGCCTCCAGGACTTCCTGCGCGGGCGCGCCCGGCGCGAACTGCTGGCCGTCAACGGCGCGGAGGAGCGGACCGACCGGCAGAACCTCGCCCGCCGGCTGCCCGCCTCGCTGCTCGGCGTCGGCGTCTACGCGCTCGGCCTGCTGTGGGCGGTGCGCGCCGCCCGGCACGGCGAACTCTCGCTGGGCCAGGTCTCGATGTGCCTGGCCGCGGTGGCCGGCATCCAGACCGGCGTCGGCCAGCTCGCCGCCAGCGGCGCCTCCGCCTACCAGGCCGCCCTCACCTTCGACCACTACCGGGCGCTCGGCCAGGCCCCGCCCGACCTCGCCCCGGCCACCGACCCGCGCACACCCGCCGCGCTCACCGGCACCGTCGAGTTCCAGGACGTCTGGTTCCGCTACCACCAGGACGCGCCGTGGATCCTGAGGGGCGTCGACCTGACCCTGCGGGCCGGTGCCGTCACCGCCCTGGTCGGCCTCAACGGCGCGGGCAAGAGCACCCTGGTCAAGCTGCTGTGCCGGCTCTACGACCCGGACCGCGGCCGGATCCTCTGGGACGGCGTCGACATCCGCGAGTTCCCGCCCGACGAGTACCGCCGGCGGATCGGCGTCGTCTTCCAGGACTACTGCCGCTACGACCTGACGGCGGGGGAGAACATCGGCCTCGGCCGGCTCGCCCACCTCGACGACCCGGACCGGATCACCGCCGCCGCCCGCGCGGCCGGCATCCACGAGCGGGTGCAGCGCCTCGACGGCGGCTACGGCGCCCTGCTCAGCCGGATCTTCCTGCCGGAGGGGACGGACGCCGGCTGGGGCCGCTCACTCTCCGGCGGGGAGTGGCAACGGCTCGCCGTGGCACGGGCGTTCATGCGGCGCGACGCCGACCTGATGATCCTCGACGAACCCAGTGCCGGGCTCGACGCCGCCGCCGAACAGGAACTCCACGACAACCTGCGGGAGTTGCGCCGCGACACCGGCAGCCTGGTGATCTCGCACCGGCTGAGCACGGTGCGCGAGGCCGACCGGATCGTGGTGCTCGGCGCGGGCCGGGTGGTCGAGGAGGGGACGCACCGGGCGCTGATGGCGCGCGGCGGCCCGTACGCGGAACTGTTCACCCTGCAGGCGTCCGGCTACCAGGACGCCGCCGTGCCGGCCCCGTCGGCCGGCTGACCGGAGGAGGCGGAGCGTTGCGGCTGTTCCTGGTACTCGGCCTCGCGGCCCTCGCCGCCACGGCGGCCGGCCTGGTGCTGCTGCGCACCGCGCTGTCCGTGGTGGTGGTGGCGGGGCCGAGCATGAGCCCGGCGCTGCGGCCCGGGCAGCGGGTCCTGGTCCTGCGGCGCGGTCCGGCCCGGCTGCGGGCGGGGCGGATCGTGGTGGTCTCCCCGGACGGGCTCGTCCCGGTGGGCGGTTCGGTGGGCGGCGGTTCGGTAGGTGGCGCTCCGGCGGGTGGTGGCCCGGTGGCCCGGCGGTCCGCCCGGCTGCTGGTGAAGCGGCTGGCCGCGCTGCCCGGGGAGCCGGTTCCGACGGCGGTGCGCCCGGTGCTCCCGGCCGGGACCGTACCGGCCGGGCACGTGGTGCTGCTGGGCGACAATCCGGATTTCAGCACCGACTCCCGGATGTGGGGTGCGGTGCCCGCGGACCGCGTGGTGGGGGTGGTCCTCGACCGGGTGCGGCTGCGGGGTTGAGCGGCCGCCCGGGTCCGGCCGCCGTACGGACCGGGCCCGTACGGACCGGGCCCGTACGGACCGGGCCCGCTCGGGCCGGGTTGGCTCGGACCTGATCCCGCTCAGGCCGGTGCGGCCACGGGCGGGATCAGGCCCGCCCCCACCCCGGCGAGCAGCCCGCCGACCGCCGGGGACCAGGGGCGCCCGGTCGGCCCGGTGAGGGTGAGGGTGCGGTGCACGGCGGGCCGGATCGGCACCAGGACGCACTCCGGCGGCAGCATGGTCACAGCCAGCGCGGGCATCACCGAGACGCCGACGCCCGCGTGGACCATGCCGATCAGGGTGTTGAGGTCGCGGATCCGGTGCCGGGGCGTGAAGCGGGTGCCGGCCCGCCGGTAGGCCTCGCGGATGTGGCGCTCGCAGCCGCCCTCCGAGAGCAGGAAGTCGTCGTCCTCCAACTCGCCGACGTGGACGGTCTGCTGGCCCGCCAGCGGGTGGTCCCGGCGCAGCAGCGCGTGCATCGAGTCGGCGCCGAGCGCGACCGCGCCGGGCGGCAGTTGACCGGCGTCGACCAGGACGGCGGCGTCCACCGTGCCCGCCTCCAGCCAGGTGGCCAGTTCGGCGTCCTCGCCCTCGAAGACCCGCACGGTGACCTGGGGGTGAGCCGCCTTCCAGTCCCGCAGCAGCCCGGGCAGCAGGGCCTGGCAGACGGTGGTCGGCGCGGCCAGCCGCACGGTGCCGGTGAGGCCGCCGCCGTGCCGGGTGGCGATGGTGCGGACGGCCGCCGCGGAGGCGACGGCGGTGCGGGCGTGCGGCAGCACCTGCTCGCCGAGCGGGGTGGGGCGGCAGGGGGCGCCGCGCCGCAGCACGGGGGCGCCGAGCGCGCGCTCCAGGGCGGCGACGGCGTGCGAGACGGCGGACTGGCTGATGCCCAGTTCGTCGGCGGCCGCGCCGAAGCCGCCGGTGTCGGCGACCGCGACCAGTGCCCTGAGCTGGGCCAGGTTGACCTCCGGGGCCATGAGACTTCCTCATCCTCCGCGCATCGCCACTTGTTGGACTCATGCTCCGTCGGCGGGCCACCCTCTGTCCAGCACGCGGGAAACGGGCCGCGCGGCGGACACGGGAACGGGACGGGGAGGTGGTCGGGGTGCGGCGCTGGTGGCCGGGCTTCGTGGCACTGTCGGCGATCTGGGGCGCGAGCTTCGCCCTGATCAAGGTGGCGGTCGACGCGGGGGTGCCGCCGGTGTGGGTGGCGCTGTGGCGCAGCCTGCTGGGCGCCGCCACGCTGTGGGCGGTCCTGCTGCTGCGCGGCGAGCGGGCGCCGCGCGACCGGGCCCTGTGGGGCCACTCGGCGGCCGTCGCGGTGCTGCTCAACACGGTGCCGTTCACGCTGTTCTCGTTCGGCGAGACCAGGGTGAGCTCGATGCTCGCCGGAGTGCTGAACGCGACCACCCCGCTGTTCACCCTGCTGTTCGCGGTGCTCACCGTCCCCGAGGAGCGCCGCCCCGGGGCCCGCCGACTGGCCGGACTCGGGCTCGGCTTCGTCGGGGTGCTCACCGTGCTCGGGGTGTGGCGCGGACTCGGCCCGGGGGCGACCGCCGGTGCCCTCGCCTGCCTGGCCGCCGCCTGCTGCTACGGCGCGGGCTTCGTCTACCTGCGCCGCTTCCTGTCCGGCCGCCCGGAGTCGGTCACCACCCTCTCCGCCGTCCAGATCAGCTGCGCCACCGCCGAACTGGCCCTGGTCGCCCCGCTCGCCGCCGGCGCCCCGCACTGGCCGGGCGGCTCGGCGGCCACCGCCCTGCTGGTGCTCGGCGCGTTCGGCACCGGGCTCGCGTACCTGCTCAACCTCGGCCTGGTCCGCACCGCCGGCACGGTCGTGGCCTCCGCCGTCACCTACGTCATGCCGCTGTGGTCCACCGTGCTGGGCGCGGCCCTGCTCGCCGAGCCGGTCGGCTGGAACGCCCTGGCCGGCGGCGTCCTGGTGATCGCCGCCGTCGCCCTCACCCGCCCACCGAGGACCCCGTCGGCCGCGCCCGCCCGGTCGGCGCGGGCTGCCCGCCTCGACCGGGCGGCGCCGGGCGGTGCCCCCCACCGCCGGCCCGGGTGACGCCCTCCGGCCCTGGCGCCCGGCCCCGGCCTCCGGCCGGGTGATCGGGCTGACGTTCGGTGGCCGACGGATTACGGGTCGTGCCCGGAGGGCCGCTAGGGTGGCCTCCGTGGTGAGGTCGTGGGATGCGGCGGTCGAGCGGGCGCAGGACCGGTTGGTGGCGGGGGTGCGGTTGCGGGCCGCCGTCGAGGGGGAGGAACAGCGGTTCGCCCGCTGGGACTTGGCGTCCCTGCTGGAGGGTGAGCTGGGCGAGCTGGTGGACCCGGACGGGCTGGACCGGCCCGCCGAACGGGGCTGGCGGGAGCGGCTGGGGGAGAGCGGCCGGGACTGGCCGGGCGGTGAGCTGTACCGGCGCCGGTACTGGGTCCTGGACGGGCGCGGCGATGTCGCCGGGACGGTCGCGGTGGACAACTGGACCAAGGGCCCGAGCCAGCTCGCGGTGTCCTCGCTCTACCTGCGGCCGCAGGCGCGCGGGCAGGGACTGGGCGCCGCCGCGCTGGACGAGGTGTACGCGGCGGCCACCGCCGAGGGCCTGCCGGGCTTCCGGCTGGAGGCGCACTGGGGCTGGCAGTCGGCGGTCCGCTACTACCTGCGCCGCGGGCTGTGGGTGGTGGGCTGGAAGCGCTCGCTGTCGTTCGCCCGGATGCCCCAACTCCCCTCGCACCGGGTGCGGGAGGAGGACGGCCGACTGCTCCTGCTGGTCGCGGACCGGCAGCGCGGCTGGGTGCCGATACTGGCCGCCGGGCAGGAGGGCCGCTGGCTGCGGCTGGACGAGACGGCGGACTACCGGGGCTGTGACGGCTGGGTGCACGAGTACGCCCGGTCGACGCTGGCGCTGTACCTGGCGCTGGCCGGCCGGCCGCTGGTGCGCGGGCCGCAGTGGTGGGCGGAGGCCTGGCGCTGGGCGGAGGCGGGCGAGCCGGAGGGTCTGGCCGCCAGGATCGAGGAGTTCGAGCGGACGGCGCGGACGGCGGGCCGCACCGTCGCCGGTCCGTACCGCCCGGTGGTGCTGCCGGAGGCGCCGCCGCTGGTGTCGCCGCGGCTGGCAGACTCGGGGGATGGCTGAGATCGAGATCGACGGCGCGCCCGCGGACCCGGCGCGGCTCGCCGCCCTGGGGCTGCTCAACTACGGGCACTTCACCACCCTGCGGGTCGAGGGGGGCGCCGTCCGCGGCCTGGAGCTGCACCTGGACCGGCTGGTCCGGGACTGCCGGGTGCTGTTCGCCGTCGAGCTGGACCGGGCGGTGGTGCGGGAGCGGATCCGTGCGGCGCTGCCGGCCGACGGCGCGCCGGGGATCGTCCGGGTGACCTGCTACGACCCCGCGCTGGGCCTGGAGCGCCCCGCCGCCCCGGCCGCCCCCGTCCTGCTGGTGACCGCCCGCCCGGTCGGCGCCGCGGCGCCGACCCCGCTGCGGGTGCGCACGGTGGTTCACCGGCGGGAGCTGCCGGCGGTGAAGCACGTCGGGCTGTTCGGCCTGGTGCACCACCGCCGCGCGGCCCAACTCGCCGGCTACGACGACGTGTTGCTCACCGACGGGGACGGTCTGGTGACCGAGGGGGCGACCTGGAACGTCGCCTTCCTGGCGGGGGAGCGGCTGGTGCTGCCCGCCGGCCCCGCGCTGCCCGGCGTCACCGAGGCGCTGCTGAGCGGCGCGTACGACGGTCCGCAGTCCCGCGAGCCGGTCCGCGTCGACGGGCTGGCGCGCTTCGACGCGGCCTTCGCACTGAACGCGGGCGTGGGCCTGCGGCCGCTCGCCGCGGTCGACGGCACCGCCTTCGACCCGGACCACCCGCTGCTCGCCGACCTGCGTGCCGCCTACCTCGGGATCGCCGCCGACCCGGTGTAGGCGCTGACCCGGTGTGGACGCCGACCCGGTGTGGACGCCGACCCGACGTCGACGCGGGGCCGGTGCCGACGCGGGGCCGAGCGGCGGGCCCGGGCGCCGGAGGGCCGTACGGGCGGATCACCCGGACGGGTGACAAGCCCCGCGCGAACCGGCGCAACGGCACGGCCGACCTGCCCAGAACCCTTGGGTGCGACGGAATCTGAGGTGGAATCAGCTACGCTCTCGCCCGCCCCGCCCGAGCCGTCGAAGCAGAGAGTAGCCACGACATGAGCAGTCCTCCTGCCGCCCCCGCGCCCCGTTGGCCGCTGGTCCTCCTGCGGGCCACCGCCACCACGCTGGCGCTGCTGGCCCTGCTCCAGACCATGCTCGCCGGCAGCTTCCTCAACGGCACCTACGACTCCCTCGAGGAGCACGAGGACAACGCGACGCTGCTGGCCGTCGTGGTGGTGGTCCAGCTGGTGGTGGCCGTGCTGGTGCGCCGGCCCGGCGGCGGGCCGCGTTGGCCGCTGTGGACCACCGCCCTGCTCGCCGTCGCCGTGTCGGGGCAGATCGGCGCGGGCTACGCCCGGTCGATCGGGCTGCACGTCACCCTCGGGGTGCTGCTGGTCAGCGGCATCCTGTTCGGCCTGGTCGGCGCCTGGCGGCTACCGCTACCCGCCCGGGAAGGCCTGCCCGAGGCGGGCCCGGACGGCGGCGGACGGCTGCCGCGCCCCGGCGGGCCGGTGGCGGTGGAGCGGTGAACCGCCGCCGGTTCCTCGGCATCGGCGCCTCGGTGCTCGGCGCGGGCGCGGTGGCCGCCGTCGCCGTCCCGTCGGCGGCGTACCTGTTCGCGGAGAGTCTCCCCGGGCGGCTGCTCGGCAGCGACCTGGAACTGCCCGCGGCCTTCCAGGTCCCGTTGCCGGTGCCGGCCGTACTCCGGCCGGTGCGCAGCGACGGCGGCAACGACTACTACGAGATCACCCAGCAGGTCGCGAAGCTGGAGATCCTGCCCGGGGTGCGGACCGAGGCCTGGACCTACGGCGGGACCTTCCCCGGCCCGACACTGGTCACCCGCTCCGGCCGGGCCGCGGTGGTCAAGCACCGCAACGAGCTGCCGGTGCCCTCGGTGGTCCACCTGCACGGCGGGCACACCCCGGCCGACAGCGACGGCTACCCGGTCGACCTGCTGCTGCCGGTCGGCTCCCCCGACCCCGCCGCCTCGGCGACGGACAGCACGGCGGGCATGGCGGGGATGCCGGGGATGCCGGGGATGCGGCCCATGAGCGGCCACACCGTGGTCGGTGAGCGCACCCACACCTACCCGGGCAAGCAGCGCGCCGCCACCCTCTGGTACCACGACCACCGGATGGGCTTCACCGGCCCCGGCGTCTGGCGCGGCCTGGCCGGGTTCCACCTCGTCCAGGACGACGAGGAGGCCGGGCTGCCGCTGCCGCGCGGTGAACGCGACCTGCCGCTGATGATCGCCGACCGCTCCTTCGCCGCCGACGGCTCCTTCAAGTACCCGGCCGCGGACGCCTCGTCGGCCACGCCCGGCGTCACCGGCGGCTACATGAACGGCGTCCTCGGCGACGTCATCCTGGTCAACGGCGCCCCGTGGCCGCGCCTGGACGTCGACCGCGCGCACTACCGGCTGCGCCTGCTCAACGCTTCCAACTCCCGGCTCTACCGGCTCGAACTGGACCCGCAGCCCGCCGGCGGCGACGCGCTGGTCCAGATCGGCTCCGACGGCGGCCTGCTCGCCGCACCGGTCGGCCACGACGGGATCGAGATCGCCCCCGCCGAGCGCTTCGACGTGGTCGTCGACTTCTCCCGCTACCAGCCGGGCACCCAGGTCCGCCTGGTGAACCGCTTCGGCAGCGGGCGCGCCGCCGAGGTGATGCGCTTCGACGTCTCCTCCCGGGCGGTGGACGACGACGTCAAGGTGCCCGACCAGCTGTCCACCGTCGAGCGGCTGGACCCGGCCGCGGCCGTCGCCACCCGCGACTTCGCCTTCCGGCGCAGCGGCAGCGCCGGCTGGACCGTCAACGGCGACCCGTACGAGCCCGGGCGCAGCCTCGCCGCCCCCACCCTCGGCCGGGTCGAGCGCTGGCGCTTCTCCACCGACGTGCACCACCCCGTGCACGTCCACCTCGACCCCTTCCAGGTGGTCGCCCGCAACGGCAAGGATCCGGGCCCGTGGGACGTGGGCTGGAAGGACACCGTGGACCTGCGGCCGGCGGAGGCGGTGGAGGTGCTGGTGCGGTTCACCGACTACGCGGGGACGTACATGCTGCACTGCCACAACCTGGAGCACGAGGACATGGCGATGATGGCGGACTTCACGGTGGGCTGAGCCCGTCCGCCCGTCCTTTCCCCGCCCCTTCTCGCCCCGCCCCTTCTGGCCCCTTCCGTTCCTCCGTTCGGCCCAGCGCCGGGGGGCGCGCGCCGCGCCCTCCGGCACGCTGGTCCCAGCGCCGCGCCGACGGGTGCGGCCGCCCGGTGACGGACGGAGCCGCCGCATGACCACCCCCGCCGAACGCCGCCGCACCGGCCGGGCCGCCCGCGAGCGGGTCTCCCGCTCCGAGCACGGCCGGTGGATCCCGGCCGCGGACCGGCCCGATCCGCTCGGCGTGCTGGAGGCCCAGGGCGCGGACCGGGTCGCCCGGCTGCTACCGATCCGCTACGGGCGGATGGCCGACAGCCCGTTCGGCTACCTGCGCGGTGCCGCCGCGGTGATGGCCGCCGACCTCGGGGCCGTCCCCGGCACCGGGCTGACCGTCCAACTCTGCGGCGACGCGCACCTGTTGAACTTCGGGGTGTACGCCTCGCCGGAACGCGCGCTGCTCTTCGACGTCAACGACTTCGACGAGACCCACCCCGGGCCCTTCGAATGGGACGTCAAACGCCTCGCCGCCAGCATCGCGGTCGCCGCCCGCGACCGAGGCCAGGACGACGACCGGGCCCGGCGCGCCGCCCGCACCGCCGTCCTGGGCTACGCCGCGGCGATGCGCCGACTGGCCGGCCTCGGTGAACTCGACGTCTGGTACAGCCGGATCGACACCGCGGACCTGCTGGCATTGGTCCGCAGGACCAAGCGGCGCAAGGCCGTCGAGGCCGGCCTCGACCGGGCCCGGCGCCGCACCAGCCTCCAGGCCTTCGGCAAGCTCACCGAGGAGCGCGACGGCCGGCGCCGGATCGTCAGCGCGCCGCCGCTGATCGAGGAGCTGGAGCGGAGCGAACTGCGGGGCGTGGGCATGGTGTTCAGCGACTACCGGGCGACCCTCGCCGAGGACCGGCGGGTCCTGCTCGACCGGTACCGCTTCGTCGACGCGGCGATGAAGGTGGTCGGCGTCGGCAGCGTCGGCACCCGCTGCTACATCGTCCTGCTGGAGGGCCGGGACGCCCGCGACCCGCTGTTCCTCCAGCTCAAGGAGGCCGGCCGGTCGGTGCTGGAGGACCACCTGCCGCCCGTCCGGCTGGAGGCCGAGGTGGCCGTCCACCACGGCGGGCGGCGGGTGGTCACCGGGCAGCACCTGATGCAGGCCGCCAGCGACATCTTCCTCGGCTGGACCACCGGCCCCGCCGGACGGCACTTCTACGGCCGCCAACTGCGCGACATGAAGGGCTCGGTGGAGGTCGACACGATGACCGCGTCCGGTCTGCGCGCCTACGCCGACCTGTGCGGGCGCGCCCTCGCCCGGGCCCACGCCCGCACCGGCGACCGCCTCGCCGTCGCCGGCTACCTGGGCGGCGCCGACACCTTCGCCGACGCCGTCGCCGACTTCGCCCTGCGGTACGCGGACCGGACGGCGGCCGACCACCGGGAGCTGGTCGAGGCGATCGCCTCGGGGCGGATCAGGGCGACCCGGGGGGTGTGAGGGCGGTCGCGCCCCCATGTGGCGGCTGATCGATGCCTCCGCGGCCCCGCCCGTGCTGCGGGCGCTGTTCCCGTGGGCCTCGATGGCCTGCCTGAGCGTCTCCGCCTCGACGGACTTCCGGATCTGGGGCACCGAGGGCATTCCCGGCATCGTGGCCTGGCGCTCCGGCTTCACCGTGCTCGAAGGGCACGGACGGGAGAACACCGTGCTGCTGGAGACGGACGACCCGGTGGCGGCCGTCGCGTACCTGGCCGGTCGGCTGCGGGAGCGGCGGGGCTGAGCGGCCCCACCCGGCTGGCGGGCCGGGTGTCAGTGGGGTGTGCAAGGGTGGCCGCATGCTGGCGATCACGGTGCAGACGAACGACGAGCGGCACCCGAGGGTGACCGCGGAGGAACTCGCGGGGTTGGTCCGGCGCATCGGCGCCGGGGCCGACACCTTCCTCGTCGTGCAGCGGATACCGGACCTGCCGGACGTCTACATCCAGGTGTGGCACAAGGCGGGTGGCCACTACGCGCTGGAGCACCGCGACGGCTCCGCCGCCCGGCACTTCGAGGTGCGGGTGGACGGGCCGGAGGCCGTGGTCGCGGCGATGACGGGTTGGGCGCGGCACGAGCCCGGCTGGGGCGAGGGCCTGGCCTGGGCGCCGCTGGACTTCGGCCCGGCGCCCGAGCCGGTGCCCGCGCCGGAGCTGGCGGCCGAGGAGCGGCGGCAGCTGGAGGAGCAGCTGCGGCTGACCCTCGCCTGCGGCTACACCGACCGCGCCCGGCTGGCCGAGCAGGCCGAGGAGTACCTGGTGTCGGGCGAGCGCCGCCCGCTCTCCCGGGCCCAGGCCGAGCAACTCGCCGACCGGCTCTGGCTGGAGCGGGTCGGCGTGCAGAGCGGCTGGATCGGCGAGACGGATCCGGAGCGCCTCGCCCGGGCCTTCGCCGCGCTGGCGGCGGGCGGCATCACGGCGCGGGAGAACTTCGCCTGCTGCCGCTCCTGCGGGGAGGCGGAGATCGGCGCGGCCGGGGCGCCGGAGGCCCGGGGCTTCGTCTACTTCCACTCCCAGTGCACGGAGTCGGCCGCCGTCGGGCGCGGCCTGTCCCTGCTCTACGGCGGCTTCGACGGCTCCGCGGCGACCACCACGGCCGTCGGCCGGGAGGTGGTCGCCGCCCTCGCGGCCGTCGGCCTGCCGGCGGTGTGGAGCGGTGATCCGTCCGACGCGATCGAGATACGCCCGCTGCTCTGGCGCCGACGGCTGGTCGGCTGACCACGTCCGACGCAGACGAGGACCGGACGATGAGTTCCGACGTGCTGTCGGTGATCCCGACCGACCCGCACTGGCAGCCGGACGCGGCGGCGACGACCCTGGACGCCCTGGAGCACGACTGGCCGTGCGGCTTCGCCCGCTTCGAGCTGGAGGTGTGGGACCCGGAGCAACCCTGGTTCACCGAGGCCCAGTTGGCGGCCCTGGCCGCTGCCCTCGGCCACCCGGTCCGGCAGATCAGGGCGCACCTGTGACGACGGGCCCCAAGGCCCCGGGCGGCCGCCGCCGCCCGGGGGGTTCCGGGGGCCTCAGGGCACCAGCAGGCGCAGGGCCTCGCGTCGGACCGTGACGTCGACGGGGAGGGCGGTGATGAACTCGCCGTCGGCGTAGGAGGTGATCCCGGGCGACTCGATCCGCAGGGAGGCGGTGCGCAGGGTGGTGACCTCCGGGTGGGTGGTGTGGGTGCCCTTGAAGAGGGTGGGGAAGAAGCGGGCGATCCGCAGCCGGGGCATGGCGTCGACGAGGGTGACGTCGAGCAGGCCGTCGTCGGGCAGGGCGGCGGGGCAGATCAGCATGCCGCCGCCGTAGCTGCGGGTGTTGCCGACGGCGGCGAGGGTGAGGTCGCGTTCGATGACGGTGCCGTCGGCGAGGGTGATCCGGAACGGCAGCGGTTTCAGGTTGGCGAACTCGGCGAGGATGGCGAGGTTGTAGCGCATCCGGCCGCGCGGCCAGCGCAGCCGGTTGGCGCGGTCGCTGACCAGTGAGTCGAAGCCGCTGGCGAGGACGGAGCCGTACCAGCGCACGGCGCCGTCCGGGCCGGTGATCCGGCCGAGGTCGACGGTGCGGGTGCGGCCGGCGGCGATGACCTCGGCGGCGGCCTCCGGGTCGCCGATGGGCAGGCCGTACTCGCGGGCGTGGTCGTTGCCGGTGCCGGCGGGTATGACGCCGAGCGGGACGGTGGTGTCGGCCAGGGCCTGGAGGGCGAGGTTGATCATGCCGTCGCCGCCGACCACGGCCACCGCGTCGGCCCCGCCGGCCGCCGCCTCGCGGGCGAGGCGGACGGCGTCGTCGGCGGAGCGCCCGGCCCGCGGTTCGACCTCGATGCCGAGGGCGCGCAGGCGGGCGACGGCCCGGTGGGCGGCGGGTTCGGCGTGGCCGATGCCCGCCGCCGGGTTGGTGAGAACGGTGACCCTGCGGATGACGGTTCTCGGCGCGGTCACGGGATCAGCTTGCCGGGGTTGAGGATGCCCGCCGGGTCGAGTTCGGCCTTGACGGCGCGCAGGATGCGCACGCCGAGGTCGCCGATCTCGTCGGTCATCCAGGGCCGGTGGTCGGCGCCGACCGCGTGGTGGTGGGTGATGGTGCCGCCCGTGCGGAGGATGGCGTCGCCGGCGGCCCGCTTGGCGGCGCCCCAGCGGGTGAGCGGGTCCTCGCCGAGGGCGGCGACGACGGTGAAGTAGAGCGAGGCGCCGGTCGGGTAGACGTGCGAGATGTGGCACAGCACGAGCGCGCCGGGCAGGGCGGTGGTGAGGGCCTCGGTGACGGCGGCGCGCAGGTCGGCGAGCCGGCTCCAGTCGGTGGCCGTCTCCAGGGTCTCGCAGAGCGCGCCGGCGTTGAGCAGCGAGTCGCGCAGGTAGGGCGCGTTGAACCGGCCGTGCTCCCAGGCCCGGGCGGGTGCTTCGCCGAGCGAGGTGCCGCCGGCGGCGAGCAGCACGGCGCGGGTGAGGTCGTGCCGGGCGGCGACCTGTTCGGCGGTGCCCTCGAAGACGGTGACGGCGAGGCAGCCGGTGACGGCGGGGGCGCCGCCGATCTGCTCGGTCAGGGCAAGGTTGATCATGGTCTCGGCCTCGTCGGAGAGCCGGATCACGGTGGGGCCGGTGCCCTGCTGCTCGACGGCGCGCAGCGCCGCCGTCCCGGTGGCGAAGTCGGGGAAGCTCCACGCCTCGTACGCTTTGACGGCGGGCAGCGGGTGGACGCGCAGGCGCACGGCGGTGATGACGCCGAGGGTGCCCTCGGAGCCGAGGAAGAGCTGGCGCAGGTCGGGGCCGGCTGCGGAGGCGGGGGCGCGGCCGAGGTCGAGCGTCCCGCTGGGGGTGACCACGCGCAGGCCGCGGACCATGTCGTCGAAGCGCCCGTGGCCGGCCGAGTCCTGGCCGGAGGAGCGGGTGGCGGCGAAGCCGCCGATGGTGGCGTACCGGTAGCTCTGCGGGTAGTGGCCGAGCTCCCAGCCGCGCTCGGCGAGCAGGGCTTCGGCGGCGGGGCCGGTGAGGCCGGCGCCGAGGACGGCCTCGCCGGAGGTCTCGTCCAGGTCGAGGAGCTGGTCGAGGCGGCGCAGGTCGAGGGAGACGACGGCCCGGAGGTCGCCGCGCTCGGGGTCGAGCCCGCCGACCACACTGGTGCCGCCGCCGAACGGGACGACGGCGACGCGGCGTTCGGCGCAGACGGCGAGGACGGCCGCGATCTCCTGCTCGCTGCCGGGCAGCAGGACGGCGTCGGGCGCGTCCTGCTCCGCGCGGCTGCGGCGGCGCAGCAGGTCGGGGGTGGACTTGCCGCCGGCCCGGGGCAGCCGGTCGGCGTCGGCGGTGCTGACGTGCTCCGCGCCGACGGCGGCGGCGAGCGCCTCGACGTCCTCGGCGGTGATCCGGGTGGGGCGCAGCACGACCTCGGCGGCGCTCGGCCCGGGGGCGGCGTCACCGGTGACGCCGAGGGCGGCGGCGAGCAGTCCCTTGATGTCCGCGGACAGCTCCTTGGCGAGGGCCGGGTCGCCCCAGGCGTTCCACTTCATCGGGGGGAGCGGCAGCGCGGCTGCGGCCGCTCCCGCTTGCGTCTCAGGTGCCATGCGTTACAGTTTCACACATCATGTCAAGTAGTAACGCCACGGCCGGAGCGCCGCGTAGTACCGATGACGCGATCCTGGACGCCGCCGCCGACCTGGTCGTGCACCTCGGCGTCCGCCGCACCCAGCTGGCCGAGATCGCGCGCCGCGCCGGGGTCAGCCGCCCGACCGTCTACCGGCGCTGGCCGGACGTCCAGGCGGTGATCGGGGCGCTGCTCACCCGCGAGATCATGGCCACCCTGGAGAGCACCTCGCTGGGCGGGCACGACCAGGGGGAGCCGGGGGACCACGGGACCTCGGCGGGCCACCGGACCTCCGCGGGCCACCGGACCTCGGGGGGCCACGCGACGACCTCGGCGGACCACGGGACCCCGGGGGACCGCGAAGCGCCGGAGCGCCGCGAGGCCTTCGTGGACCAGGTGGTCGAGGTCGCCGTCCGGCTGCGCGACCACCCCGTGCTCGGCGCACTGCTCCACTCCGACGACTCCGACCTGCTGCTCCAGTACGTGGTGGAGCGGCTCGGCGAGAGCCAGCGCGGCCTGCTGGAGGCGCTGCGCACCGGCATCGCACTCGGCCAGGCCGACGGTTCGGTCCGGGCCGGGGAGCCGACCGAGCTGGCCGCCATGGTCCTGCTGATCGCCCAGTCCACCGTCCAGTCGCACCGCATGGTCGCCTCCCTGCTGCCCGAGGCGGCCTGGCGGCGCGAACTGGCCAGAGCGCTGAACGGATACCTCGCGCCATGACGTCCAAGGCCGCCCGCTTCGCCGGCACCGCCCAGCTCAACGGCGTACGACGGATGCGCGAACTCGACGCGCTCGCCGCCGACCCGCGGATCGACCTGCTGGTGATCGGCGGCGGGGTGACCGGCGCCGGAGTGGCACTGGACGCCGCCGCCCGCGGCCTGCGCACCGTCCTCGTCGAGGCCCGCGACCTCGCCTTCGGAACCAGCCGCTGGAGCTCCAAGCTGGTGCACGGCGGCCTGCGCTACCTCGCCTCCGGGCGGGTCAAGGTCGCCCGGGAGAGCGCCGTCGAGCGCGGCGTGCTGATGACCCGCACCGCCCCGCACCTGGTCCGCGCCCTGCCCCAACTGGTGCCGCTGCTCCCGGACCTGCTGCGCCCGGGCCAGGCCGCGCTGATCCGCGCGGGCTTCCACGCGGGGGACGCGCTGCGGCTGAGCGCCGGGACGCCGGGCGCCCTGCTGCCCCGGGTCCGCCGGATCGACGCGGCCCGGACCAGGCAGCTGGTGCCGGGCGTGCGGACCGACGGCCTGCGCGGCGCGCTGGTCGCCAACGACGGCCAACTCGTCGACGACGCCCGGCTGGTGGTCGCGCTGGCGCGCACCGCCGCGCAGTACGGGGCGAGCGTGCTGACCCGGGTGCGGGCCGAGTCCGTCACCGGGACCTCCGCCCGGCTGGTCGACGCGCTGAGCGGCCAGTCGCTGACCGTCAGCGCGGGCGCGGTGGTCAACGCCACCGGGGTGTGGGCCGGAGAGGTGGACACCTCGATCAAGCTGCGCCCCAGCCGGGGCACCCACCTGCTGGTGGACGCCGCGACCCTCGGCTACCCGGTCGCCGCGCTCACCGTGCCGGTGCCCGGCTCCACCAGCCGCTTCGTCTTCGCGCTGCCGCAGCAGCTCGGCCGGGTCGCCGTCGGCCTGACCGACGAGGACGCCCCCGGCCCGGTCCCGGACGAGCCGCAGCCCACCGAGGCCGAGCTGGACTTCCTCCTCGACACCGTCAACGCGGCCCTCGCCACCGCCCTGACCAGGGCGGACGTACGCGGTGCCTACGCCGGGCTGCGCCCGCTGATCGACACCGGGGGCGGGAACACCGCCGACATCTCCCGGGAGCACGCGGTGCTGGAGTCCCCGTCCGGGGTGATCACCGTGGTCGGCGGCAAGCTCACCACCTACCGGCGGATGGCCGAGGACGCGGTGGACACCGCCGTCCGGCTGCGCGGCCTGCCCGCCCGCACCTGCTGGACGGCCCGGCTGCCGCTGGTCGGCGCCCCCGGCCACCGGGACAGCCGCCCGCTGCCGATCCAGGGGGTGCCCGTCTCGCTGGTCGCCCGGCACGGCGGACTGTCCCACGAGGTCATGGCGGCGGGGGAGTCGGCGCCGGTGGCGGAGGGCCTCGACGTGACCCGCGCCGAGGTCGGGTACGCGGTCACCCACGAGGGCGCGCTGGACGCCGCCGACGTGCTGCACCGGCGGACCAGGATCGGGCTGGTGGCGGAGGACGCCGAACGGGCCCGCGCGGCGGTCGAGGAGATCCTCGGGAAGCTCGCGGCGGAGTAGCGGAGTAGCGGAGTAGCGGAGTAGCGGAGTAGCCGTGCCGCCGTGCCGCCGTGCCGCCGAGCAACGGAGTAGCGGCCGGGGCTCAGTCGGCCCAGGGGAAGGGGATGAGGTCCGGCTCGACCCAGGCGGTGCGGGCCCGGTCGTCGGCCAGGGTTTCGGCCCGGTAGTGGCGGCCGAGCAGGTTCCGGTCGAGCAGCTCGGGGTGGCGCGCGCAGAGCTCCTCGAAGTCGGCCGCGCCCTCGGCGTGGTGGGCCACCAGCTCGACCCAGGCCCGGGTCATGGTGACGTGGAACTTCTGCGGCGCCCCGGCCTTGGTGGCGGTGCGCCGGATGCCCTCGCCGACCAGGTCGAGCGCGGCCGTGGCGCCGTGGCGGCGGACGGCCAGCCAGGTGAGCCGGACGTGCTGGAGGTGACCGAAGCGCTCGGCGTCGGCCATCACCTCGCGCAGCAGCTCGTCGAAGGCGTCGAAGGCGTCGGGGGTGCCGGGGGTGTCGGGGCCGTCGAAGGCGTCCGGGGCGGTGGGGGAGGTCATCGGGAGGCCTTCGGACGGGTGGCGGTGGACGGGGGATCGTAGTTTTCTGCGGTGGTCATCCGCAAGCGGCCCTGGTGGGCCGTCTCAGCGCCCGGTGCGTTCCGGCATCGGGTGTTCGGCCCCCGCCATCTCCAGCACGCAGGCGAGCGGGTGCTCCGCCCGGCCCGTCCGGTCCAGTCGCACGGCCAGTGGGCGCGGCGGCTCCTCGGCGAGTTGCCCGGACAGCGTCAGCGGGTAGCCGCCGTGGCCGTGGGTGCGGTGGAAGGCGCACTCCTTGCCGTCCACCAGCAGCTCGGTCTCGGTGATCCAGCCGGAGCGGACGTTGACGGTGACCGAGTGACCGTCCCGGTCGAGGTGGAAGCTGTACCGCTGGCGCATGGCAACCTCCCGCGAGGGGCCTCGGAACGGGGACGGCCAGGGGATCCATCGCCAGTCTAGGTCGGCCGTATCCTCCCGGCGATCCGGCCGGTACCGTGATCGGAGCTCGGAGGGATCGGGTGGAGGGGATCGGGGGGCGATCGGTTCCCGCTCCGGCCCCTGAGAAATCCCCGGGGCGGGGCCCGCCCGCAGGCGGATTCTCGCGATCTCTACAGTGTTGTAGATTCGTCCGCAGGGAGAGATCCGAGGAGGGCATTGTGGGAGTTTCGCTGGCCAAGGGCGGCAACGTCTCGCTGAGCAAGGAGGCGCCCGGACTGAGCGCCGTGATCGTGGGTCTCGGTTGGGACGTCCGCACCACCACCGGAGCCGACTACGACCTGGACGCCAGCGCGCTGCTCTGCAACGCGCTCGGGAAGGTGGTCTCGGACCAGCACTTCGTCTTCTTCAACAACCTCCGTAGCCCCGAGGGTTCGGTCGAGCACAGCGGCGACAACCTGACCGGTGGCGGCGACGGCGACGACGAGCAGATCAAGGTCGACCTGGCCCGGGTGCCGGCCGACGTCGCCAAGGTGGTCTTCCCGGTGTCGATCTACGACGCCGACGCCCGGCTGCAGAACTTCGGCCAGGTCCGCAACGCCTTCATCCGGGTCGTCAACCAGGCCAACGGCCAGGAGATCGCCCGCTACGACCTCACCGAGGACGCCTCGACCGAGACCGCGATGGTCTTCGGCGAGCTTTACCGCAACGGGGCCGAGTGGAAGTTCCGTGCCATCGGCCAGGGTTACGCCTCCGGTCTGCGCGGCATCGCCACCGACTACGGCGTGAACGTCTGACCGCCTGAGCGTCCGAGCGCTTGAACGTCTGATCGCTCGAACACCCCCGGGGCCGGTGCGGCCCCGCCCGGGCGGGTCGGCTCAGCCGGCCCGCCCGAGCGCGTGTCCGCCGAACCCCGAGCCGCCGCCGCTGAGCTGGCCCTGCCACCAGTCGGCCATCGCCGCCGCGTCCATGGCCGACCAGTCCGGCGCCGAGGTGACCTGGGCCCGGCCCAGTGACCGGCCCAGGTTCACCAACTCCCGCCCGGCCGGGGTCCGTTCCCGGTCGTACACGGCCAGCAGCGGCTCCCAGGAGCGGCCGCCGAGCCGCCGCCCGGCCAGCTCGAAGGCGTGGGCGTCCTGCAGTGCCTTCACCGCGCCGCTGGTGTTGTGCGGGCGGACGACGGTCGCCGCGTCCCCGCCGATCAGCAGCCGTCCGGCGGTGCGATACGGGACCGCCAGGTCGTAGACGGGCTGCAGCAGGGTCCGTTCGCGCGGGGTCTGCGCGATCACGGCGGCCCAGTACGGGGGCAGCTGCCGTGCGGCGAACTCCCGCATGGCGTCGAGCTGTTCGTCGCTGAGGGCGCCGGCGGCGACGGCCGTCGGGCCGTCCAGGCGCAGCCAGTCCGGGGTGGGCGCGTAGAAGACCCAGTTCACCAGGGTGCTGCCGGGGGCGAGCCCGGGGATGCGGTAGAGCACGACCTGGCCGCCGGGGTAGCAGACGGTGGCGCACTCCTCCTCCGGCCAGGCCGCCGCCCCGCCGGGTAGGTCGTCCAGTAGCGCGGCGTCGTAACTGCCGCGCCAGCACACGTAACCGGCGTACTCGGGCGCGGCCTCCGGGCAGATCGCGGCCCGGACCACCGAGCGGTAGCCGTCCGCGCCGATCACCAGGTCGTACGGGGTGCGGGTGCCGTCGGACTGTTCCGTCCAGGCGCCGCCGCGGTTGCCGCCGACGGCGGTGACGGTGGTGCCCGGCCGGTACTCGACGGCGTCCGGGGTCCGCCCGCGCAGGGTCTGCCAGAGCACCGCCCAGTGGTGGGAGTGGAACGGGAACGGCTGGACCCAGAGCGGCCGCCCGCGACCGTCCGGCCCGCCGGCCTCGCCGGCCGGCCCCCGGGTGACCCAGCGGCGCACGGTGAGCCGGTGGCGGCGGGTGCCCGGGGGCACGTGGCCGGCGTCGACCAGTTCGGCGAAGCGGTCGTTGTGGGTGCAGATCCCCAGGCCGCGGTCCTCCAGCCGGCCCGGGCTGCGTTCCAGCACCACGACCCGTTCGGCGCCCAGCCGGGCCGCCGCCCCCGCGAAGGCGCTTCCGGCGATGCTGCCACCGACCACGGCCACCGAGCCACCCCGCATGGGCCGTCCCCTTCCACCGAGCCCTGTGAGGCCGGGAAGGGTCTTCCGGGCCCCTTGCGCAGGGACTCGACGATACGCGGCGCGGACCGGGTGCGGAGGGTGTTGCGGACGTTCCGGCGGAGCTGCCGGTGGCCGGGCTATGCAACTAGTTGCATAGCCCGGCGAACGTCCCCTACCCTGCGGTAACAATCCGGGAGACCCCTCCCGCCGGCCGCCCCCACAGGAGACGTCGATGAGCTCGACCCCCGGCAGCAGCCGCTACCCGCACCTGCTCAGCCCGCTCGACCTGGGCTTCACCACCCTGCCCAACCGGGTGATCATGGGCTCGATGCACGTCGGCCTGGAGGAGGCCCCCGGCGGCTACCGGCGGATGGCCGCGTTCTACGCCGAACGGGCCCGCGGCGGCGTCGGCCTGATCGTCACCGGCGGCATCGCCCCCAACGAGGCCGGCCGCCCCTGGGACGGCGGCGCCATGCTGACCACCGAGGCGGAGGCCGACGAGCACCGGGTGGTCACCGACGCCGTGCACGCCGCCGGCGGGAAGATCGCCCTCCAGATCCTGCACTTCGGCCGCTACGCCTACCACCGCGACCTCGTCGCCCCCAGCGCCCTCCAGGCCCCGATCAGCCCCTTCGTGCCCAACGAGCTCACCGCCGAGCAGGTCGAGCAGACCGTCGAGGACTTCGCCCGCTGCGCCGAACTCGCCCGCCGGGCCGGCTACGACGGCGTCGAGATCATGGGCTCCGAGGGCTACCTGATCAACGAGTTCGTGGTCGCCGCCACCAACCACCGCACCGACGAGTGGGGCGGCCCCTACGAGCGGCGGATGCGCTTCCCGGTCGAGATCGTCCGCCGGGTCCGCGAGCGGGTCGGCGAGGACTTCATCATCGTCTACCGGCTCTCCATGCTCGACCTGGTCCCCGGCGGCTCCACCCTCGACGAGGTCGTCCAGCTCGCCCAGGCCGTCGAGGCCGCCGGCGCGACCATCATCAACACCGGCATCGGCTGGCACGAGGCCCGCATCCCCACCATCGCCACCTCCGTCCCGCGCGGCGCCTTCGCCTGGGTCACCCAGCGGGTGATGGGCAAGGTCGGCATCCCGCTGGTCACCACCAACCGCATCAACACCCCGGAGCTCGCCGAGCAGTTGCTCGCCGACGGCAAGGCCGACCTGGTGTCGATGGCCCGCCCGCTGCTCGCCGACGCCGACTTCGTCGCCAAGGCCGGCGAGGACCGCGCCGACTCCATCAACACCTGCATCGGCTGCAACCAGGCCTGCCTGGACCACACCTTCAACCTCCAGATCACCTCCTGCCTGGTCAACCCGCGCGCCTGCCACGAGACCGAACTCGTCCTGGCCCCCACCAGGTCGCGCAAGTCCATCGGCGTGGTCGGGGCCGGACCGGCCGGCCTGGCCTTCGCCGTCTCCGCCGCCGAACGCGGCCACGACGTCACGCTCCACGACGCCGCCGACACCGTCGGCGGACAGCTGAACATCGCCCGGCGGATCCCCGGCAAGGAGGAGTTCGGCGAGACGCTGCGCTACTACCGCACCCGGCTCGCCGAGCTGGGCGTCACCCAGCGCCTCGGCGCCGTCGTCAGCGCCGAGCAGCTCGCCGCCGACGGCTACGACGAGATCGTCCTCGCCACCGGCGTCACGCCCCGAACTCCCGCCGACATCCCGGGAATCGACCACCCCAGCGTGCTCGGCTACCTGGACGTGCTGCGCGACGGCGCACCCGTCGGCGAACGCGTCGCCATCCTCGGCGCCGGCGGCATCGGCTTCGACGTCGCCGAGTTCCTCACCGACCAGGGCGACGAGGCCAGCCTCAACCCGCCCGTGTTCCAGGCCAAGTGGGGCATCGACCCGGAGTACCGGGAGCGCGGCGGCCTGCGGCCGCCCGTCAGGCCGACGCCCCCGCGCAGCGTCCACCTGCTGCAGCGCAAGGTCGGCAAGGTCGGCGCCGGGCTCGGCAAGACCACCGGCTGGATCCACCGCACCGAACTCAAGCACCGCGGCGTGGTGATGGTCGCCGGCGCGAGCTACGACCTGATCGACGACGCCGGACTGCACTACACCGTCGACGGCGAACGCCAACTCCTGCCCGTGGACACCGTGGTGCTGTGCACCGGCCAGGAGCCGCGCCGCGACCTGGAGGCGGCGCTGCGCGAACGCGGCCTGTCCGTGCACGTCATCGGCGGCGCGGACGTGGCCGCCGAACTGGACGCCAAGCGGGCCATCAAGCAGGGGACGGAACTGGCCGCCACCCTCTGACACCGGGTGGCCGGGGGGCTACCCGGCGCACCGGGGCCCGCGGCGCCGCGCCGCGGGCCCCGCCTGTCTGTCCCCGCTCCGACCTGCGGAGATGCCCGCCCCGCGCGCCCGGCCCGGGCCCCGGTGCGACACTGGTGGCTGTCCCTGCCCGACCTCTCGACCGGGGGCCAGCATGTCCCTCCCGAGGCCTCTCCACGCCCTCGCCGCCGCCGCCCTCGTCGCGGCGGCCGCCCTGGGGCCGACCGCCGCCGCGAACGCCGCCGGTCCCGCGCCGGTGCTGCCCTCCGCCGACCAGCTGAAAGCCGCGCTGCTCACCGCGAACGACCTCGGCCCCGGCTACACCGAGGCCCCCGCCAGCGGCAGCCCGGGCCCGAGCGAGAACCCCACCCCCGTCCGCGGCTGCGACGCGCTCAACGCCCTGATCAACATGCACGCCACCGGCCCAGGCCCCGCCACCCCGCACGCCGAGACCGAACTCGACGGCCCGGACGGCGGCAACCCGATGGTGACCGAGGCCCTCACCGCCGAGGACCCGGCCCGGCTCGCCACCGACTTCGCCACCGCCACCGACGCGTTCAAGACCTGCCACACCATCACCTTCAACGCCGGCACCGACGCCTCGGTGACCTTCACCGTCACCCCCGTCACCCTCGGCGACCGGCAGGACGCCCCCGCCGTCCGCCTCGACGGCACCCTCGCGGGCGTCCAGCTCAGCGCCTACCTCGGCATCGAACGCTTCGGCACCGTCGGCATGGCCTACGGCTTCTTCCAGCGCCAGGCCGCCGACCCCCAGGCCGCCTCCGTCCAGTACCGCACCGCCGTCGCCAAGGTCGAGCGCACCCTCGGCACCACCGCCGGCAGCACCACCCCACCCACCGCCACCGCCACCCAGGGCATGTCGGTCTGACCGCCCCGGACCCCACCCTGAGCGGACCGCTCGCGGGAACAACAGCGGTGCCCCGCCCGGAAGTCCGGGCGGGGCACCGTTCTCGGTGGCCGACGGGTCGGCCACGCGGCCCTACTTGGTCTGGGCCTCGGCGTACCAGCGTTCGTTGGCGGCGCCGTTGCAGTCCCAGAGGTCCAGGGCACTGCCGTTGGTGGTGTCCCAGCCGTGGACGTCCAGGCAGAGACCGGACGCCTGGTGGACGAGCGAGCCGTCGTACCGGCGGGTCCAGTTCCAGCACTTCACGCTGACCTCGGACAACAAGATCAAGGTCAGCACCGGGCTCTGCCTCGGCGCCGTTGGCCGCGACCGCGTTCTTGGTGCGGTACAGGGTCGAGCCGTTGAACACCGTCGCCTTGTTGGCGGTGCCGTTGTGGTCGGTCGTGAAGGCGGCCTTGGCCGGGTACGCGGTTGCCGGGTCGCCGTTCGGGTAGAGCGGGTTCTTGTCCGCGTCCCCGGTGTCGCCGCTGGTGCGGCCGTCGAGCACCCATTGGGCCGGGTTGACGGCGGTGCTGGCGACGGTGCCGGGACCGTCCTCCCAGGTGTAGCCGGCGGTCGGGCTGCCGGGGGTGGTGGGCCTGCCCCACCAGATGTCGATGGAGCCGTCGGCCTTGGTGCCCCAGAGGGCGGCGTTGCCGCTGCCGGTGATGTCACCGTCCGAACCCAGCGAGGTCCAGGTGCTGGTGGAGGCGTAGCCGATCTTCGGTTACTGGTTCGTCGTCAATCGCATAACCGGGCCACATGTCCGCTTTGACGGACCGTCCGCCGATTTCGTTCAGGTGTGATGTGAATCACGCCCTCAGGGGATCCTCAAGCCGCTCGACCGCTGGATCGTTAGCGCCCTATCCTCCGATGAATCAAACTTCGAGAAGGGGATGCGGGGGGACAACACCAGTCACAACAGGACGGGCAGGTGGGCGATGAGGCAGGGGGGTGTGACCGACAAGGACCAAGCTCGACGCATCCACAACACGATGAAGTCGGGCATGGACGGAAACGGCAACATGGAAAAGGACGACATCATCGACATCGCGCGGAGTGAGCTCGGGGACGGGGGTGAAGGTTGCCCGTGAGCCAGTACTCCAAGATCGAGGAAAGTCGGGACATCGCGAAGCTTCGGAACTCCGTCGTGCCTCTGGTCGGGCATCGCGTCCGTGAAGCTCGACTGTCGCAGGCCGGATCGCTGCGCGTGGACTTCGACTCGGTCGTATCGGCCCGTGGTTGCCGACTCGGCATCTACAGCGTTGCGTGGCGCCTCGACAGCCGTGAGTCGATCGTGGCTGCCTCGCAGGACTCTCCGGACTTCCTGGCGAACTCGATTGCGACTCTGGGGGGTCAGCGCCTCGTCGCTGTCGAGGTGCTTTCGCCAAGCCTGGATACGACATTCAGATTCACGGATGTCGAACTGCGGGTCTTCCCTGCATTCTCGGTCATGGACAACGAGGATTCGATCTACTGGAACCTTCACCTTCCGTCCGGCTACCTGCTCTGTGCTGGGCCCGGGAGTTCGTGGTCCGTCCGGCGGGCAGTTCGGTGAGCGGGGACGTGGAGGCGATGGAGGAGCTGATCCGGCCGGTCCTGGGAAGGCAGGCGTGGGCCGTCCGACTCCTGTCCGGTAGCAACCTGGCGCTGAACTTCGGTAGCCCGGTCGAGCCCTACGGAAACGGGTCGGTCTTCGGTGAGTGGCACCTGTGGGTTTCGATGGCCGCCTGGAGGTTGGAAGGCGGAGGTCGCGTGATCGCAGGTTCGGAGGATCCGCGGTCCGTGCTCGTCCCCGCGGTCGCGCTGCTCGAAGGACGTCGACTGACGACCGTGACCATCCGGCCTCCGGCACTGGAGACGGTGTTCGAGTTCGACGGCTTCGAGCTCCATGTGTTCCCGATCTACTCACAGCGAGACGTCGATGATCCGGCCGACCACTGGATGCTGTGGATGCCGGCCGGAGACGTCCTGACGGTGAGGCCGGGCTCGACCTGGTCGGTCGAGACGTCGAGCAGTCGACGCGGTCGATGTCCGTAGCGGTGCTCCTGCCGACCTACGCCTGACGCACAGGCCGCGGGCCTGCTCGCGGGAACAGCAGCGGTGCCCCGCCCGGGAGTCCGGGCGGGGCACCGTTCTCGGTGGGCCGCCGTGTGGTCGATCTGGTACCAGCCGGTTCGGAAGAAGGGGAAGCCCTTGGTGCCGGTGGAGCTGGCCTGCGACTGGATGTCCTTGTCGTTGTCCCTCATGGACCAGATGGAGCCGCCCGAGTACGTCACGGCGGAGTAGCCACTCTCCTGGCGCAGGTGGAGGTGGCCGGGTGGGGGTGGCGGCGGGCAAGGCGGCAGCCGAGGCAGTGGGGGTGGCCGCCGTCGCGGGCGGTGGGGTCGGGGGTGCGCCAGTGGCGGAGGTGGGGTGGGCGGGGGCCGGTGGGTTTGCCCCAGCCGGCGAGGTGGAGCAGCCAGGTGGCGAGTGCGCCGAGGGCGGTGAGGGTTCCGCCGGCCCAGAGTCCGGGGGTCGAGCCGAGGACGAGGGCCGCGCCGGCGACGGCGAAGCCGGCGGTGGCGAGGGCGGAGCCGGTCCAGCCGGCGACGGTGTGTCCCATGTCGTGGTCACCGTGGGCACTCATGGATCCTCCTGTGGTGTGAGATGGACGGGTGGCGGTGGACAGCCGGAACCGGTTCGTTTATCTCACGAGATAAGTAACTTAGATGCTAAGGAGATCCTGGGTGAAGGGCAAGCCGCGCCCCCGGGCCACACCCGAGCAGGCGCTGTACGCGATGGACCAGATGATCGCGCTGGCCCAGTTCGGCCAGCAGGACATCGCCGCCCGGCTCGGGCTCAACACGACGGACCTGACCTGCCTCGGCTTCGTGATCGGGGCCGCCCTGGCGGACGAGCCACTGGCCGCCGGCGACCTCGCCGAGCGGGCCCACCTGACCACCGGGGCGGTGACCGGAGTGCTGAACCGGCTGGAGAAGGCCGGGTACGCGCGCCGGGAGGCCGACCCGGGTGACCGCCGCCGGGTGCGGGTGGTGATGGCGGAGGACGCGCAGCAGCGGATCCTCCAGGTCTACGGCCCGTACTACGAGCGGATCGGCGCGGTGCTCGCCGACTACACGCCGGACGAGACCGCGGTGATCGCCGACCTGTTCACCCGGGCGCGGGGCGTGCTCGCCGAGTCCCTGGACGAGATCCGGGCCGGGACGCCGTAGTACGGCGTCCCGGCCCGATGGCCCCGGCCCCCGGTGGGCGGCCGCACCCCCGTGGCGGCCGCCCGTCCTGCTCGTCAGGGGAGGAACCTGACCTCCGGGAACTTCGGCGAGGGGCCGTCGAGGAGGGCGCCGCGGCGGTGCCGGAGGTGGGCGTCGAAGAAGGCGAGCGGGTAGGACTGCTGGATGCGGGTGGAGCGGTCGGCGGGGAGGGTGCCGATCATCTGCTGGAGCTGCTCGTCGGGGATGCCGAGCAGCTTGGCGAGCTGGGGCATCAGGACGGCCGCGTCCTGGTAGGAGTTGTGACGGACGCCGTCGGCCTGGATGTTGAGGTGCCAGCCGCGCAGGTGGTTCCAGAAGGTGACGGCGTCCGGGTTCTGGTCGCGGCCGAACTCGGCGGTGATCATCATGAACGGCCGGTCCAGGTCGGTGACGGTGATCGCCGCCATCGGACCGTCGATGGCGAGGCCGGCCCGGACCCGGCGGTCGGCCATGAGGACGGCGGCGGTGGCCGAACCGCCCTTGGACCAGCCGAACATGCCGACGTCGAGCGGGTCGGGGGCACCGAGGAGGCCCTCGGGGAGCGCCTTCCCGTCGACGTCGGGGTTGCGTCCGGCGGCGAGCTCCTCGACGCAGTCCAGGACGAACCGGGCGTCGGCGGCGCAGTCGTTCGGGCCGATCCTGGGGGCGCCCTCGATCCACGGGGTGAGCACCCGGCCGTCGGGGAACTCGGTGAACGCGTCCCAGGTGTGGTCGACGGTGACCACGACATAACCGTGGCTGGCGAGTTCCTGGACGATGACGGTGTTGACGGCCCGGTGGGCGTGGGCGCCGTGCGAGTAGACGACGACGGGCAGCCGGTGGCCGGGGCGGTGGACGGGTGCGCCCAGGCGGGCGGCGGTGAGCGGGGCCGCGCTGAGCGGGATCTTGTAGCCGGCGTCGTCCAGGAACGCCTTGAGGGCGCCGTCACTCAGCCAGGGGGCGAGCGGGAGCTCCTCGGCCTTCCGGGCGGGGTACCAGACGCTGGCCATCAGCTCGCGGTACCGGCCGGGGCCGGCGAACGGGTCCGGCCGGGAGGTGTCGCGCAGGTGCAGGGCGACCGTGCCGATGCGGTGCGGGCCGGTGGGCGCGGGCAGGGTGATCCGGCCCGGTGCCGGGTCCGGCGTCGGGGCTGGCGTGGGAGTGCCGCCGGGTGCGGCGGGGGCGTCCGCCCGGGCGGTGGAGGCCAGACCGAGCGGGGCTGCGGCGCCCAGGGCCAGAGCGGTGCCCAGCATCCGACGGCGGGTCAGTCCGGGGCGGCGGGTCGGTCCGGTGGGGCCGGTGAACGGCGTGGTGTCCATGCGGAGGACGCTGTCACGGGGCGCGGGGGAGCGGCATCAGCCCGCCGGTTGATCTCCGGGCGGGGCGCATTGGCCCACGGGTTTACATCCCCGGGCTGATGCGCGGGCGAGGCCGGAACATGCCGGAGCCCGGGCGCACGGCGAGGCTCCGTGCACCCGGGCTCCGGGGTGGCGATCAGCTCTTCCGCCGCGCGGGGAAGGTCAGTTGAAGACCACGACGTCGGTGCGCATCGGCAGGGAGCTGCCCCAGCCGATATCGATCTTGAAGGTCACGATCCCGTTGCCGGGGGCGATGCTCGACACCTGGAAGGCGGCGGCGCCCACGAAGCGGTTCCCGTTGGAGTCGATCTCGGAGGCGGTGATCACGACGGTGGAGTCGATCCCGATGACGTTCCAGGACAGCTGGAGGTTGAACGTCCCGTGCGAGGGGGTCCAGGTCCACCAGGCCCGGTACACGGAACCGACGTTGCCGCCGATCGCCGCGAGGTCCTGGCCGTGGCCGGTGGGCTGCGAGTGGCCCGCGATCTGCGGGATCCCGGAGGCGGAGGATTCGGCTGCGGTCATGGCGTCACTCCTTGCGCCGGGAGAGCCCCATGAGCTCTCCGGATGCTACGAGTGTCGGTCAGTGTGCGGAGCGTCCACAATCACTCGTGAGAGTGAACTCCCAAGCATTGTCGGCGTGTTGACGTGCACAGCGGTCGGGTTTCATTGGGAGGTGTCGACTCGTTGGGGGCTGTTGCCAAGGGCCTCATGTCCCGGGCGTCACTCGCCCGGGACCCCGCCGCGGATGCGCGGGCCGGGCCGGATCACTTCTGCTTCTTGACGTCCTGGACGAAGCCCCGAATGCCGTCGATGGTCGCGATCCAGCCGAGGACGGCGGCGAGCGCCCGGCCGATGGCGAGGAGGGCGGAAACGATGAACTCCATGACGTCCTTCAGTGGTGGTGGGTTCCGGCCGTGCCGGCCCGGTTCCCGGTGACGTACGCGACCTCGCAGGCCCGGAACTTGAGGCGGAAGTTGAGCGAGAGGATCTCGAAGACCGGCGGCAGCTCGCGGCCGTACTCGTAGTACTGGATCATGTCGATGCCCTCGGGCTCGGCGCCCGGGGTGCCCACCCAGCCGTCGGAACTGACCGAGTCCTGCTCCATGTGCAGTTCGCCGACGTCCCGGAACTCCAGGGCGAACGGCCCGTGCCGGTCGTGCCGGAAGTCGACGGTGAGAGTGAGCTGCGGGTGCCCGCCCAGGCGGAAGCCCAGCAGTGCGGTGTCGTTGTGGAGGTCCAGGTACCGGCCCGCCGCCTGCAGTTCGATGGTGTGCAGCGGCGGGGTCCAGGGGTCCAGGCCGATGAATCGGGCGTGCATGTCGTCGTCAGTTTCCTCGTTCGCGTGCCGTCAGGCCGCTCGGGAGGAGCCTCCGGAACCACCCCACCCGGCTGTCGGATCCCCGCCCGGACCGGTTCAGTTCCGGATAGGCGCCATCGGGCCTGTTGTGCCCGGTGTCGAGGTCCTCGCCGGCCGGGGTGGATATCCAGCCGTGGGCGGCCCAGACCGATATGCCGTCGTTCGTCACCTGGACAGTGAAGGGGAATTCGTCGTGGGCCGGCGCCTTGCTGTGTACGACGAACGTTTCACCCGGTTCCATCCAGAAGTCGCTGCCCTCGGGTTCGAGCATCAGCTCAGTGCGCCGGTCGCTGCGGTTCTCGATCCCGACCTTGAATTCCACCGGGCTTTCCATGTCGCCAGTATGGCACGGGGAATTCGGAAGTCCGGAGATTTTTGCGGAAGTTCAGTGTGCCGTGGGCCGCCTGGTATCCCGGGTCGTAACACGTGTCACTACGGGCTGGAGGCCGCTGCCCAGCTGGGCAGCGGCCTCCAGCCCGTGGCACTGGCAGCGGCCGACGGTCTGATCCGGCGGATCAGAAGGCGTTCTCGACCCAGCCGAAGAAGAGGATCAGCGCCTTCTTCCCGGCGCAGGTCGGTGCGTGCCCGGAGGCGGCGAAGACGCAGAATGCGGCTACCACGACGACGGCTGCGGCGGCGAGGAGGCCGATTCCCGGAACCGGTCCCACGAATGCCAGGAGGATGGCGGCCAGCGTGGTGAGGGCGGCCATGCCGAGTCCGGTCTGGCGAAGGGTCCTGAGCAGGGAAACGTGTCCTGTCCTTGACGCTTTCTGGTCCGCTTCGACGATGACGTGGTCCGTCGTGTTGCACAGCGTTCTGTCGACCAAGATGTTCCCTCCTGGAGATCTGGAAAGGGGGCGGGAGAACACCGGAATGTCCGTGTCCCCCGCCCCCGTACGTCAACTGTCAGTTTAGGCTAGTCGAATAGCCGCTTGAACCAGCCGAAGACGCTGCGACTCCACTGGGTGCGCGGGGTGTTGTAGAGCAGCGGCGGGGTTCCGCCACCCATGGTCGCCTTCAAACCCCACTTGGGTGCCGCTCCGCGGGCTATGCCGGTCAGGCAGCCACGGCCCCACAGGGCGCCACAGGCTGCGCCCTTGATCTCGGCTTTGGCAGTGGACGTGACCCACTGGCCCATGCCCCTGCGCCGTTCGGCGGACGTGGACACCGCGTAGTGGCCGGCCAGCCCGCCGCCGAAGATGGCGGCCCCGCCGACCAGGACCATGGCACCACCGCAGGCGACGGTGGCGACGCAGATCCCGGCACCGGTCGCGGCTGCGGCGCCGACACCGATGTTGACCAGCTTGTGCTTCCAGTTCTTGCCCCAGTCGGTCTTGGTCTCCTGCCACTTGTTCTTGACCTTGTTGACGCCCTTGTTGAACGTCCGGCCACCGTGGCAGCCGCCGTCCTTGCGGGTGCCGGTGAGGCAGAACCGGCCGTCGAGGTCGTACTGGTTGATCGGATCACCGTAGACGTAGTCGTAGGCGTTGGCGTTGCCGCCCGCGACCGGGTCGGTGGACAGGAACCGGCCGGTGGCCGGGTTGTAGAGGCGGACGCCCATCAGGACCAGGCCGTCCTGGGCCTCGCCGGAGCGCTGCTTGGCGCCGAGCCAGCCGTAGCGGGTGGCGCCCTGGCCGGCCGCCGGGGTGCCGTACTCGTCGGCGTCGAGGACGACGGGCTTGGTGAGGGCGGGGTCGGTGGTGAGGACCACCGAGCCGAAGAGGTTGGTGAGTTGGAGCTGGATGTCTCCCTTGTCGGTGACGGTGGCGGAGAGGTCGCCGTCGGTGCCGGGGACGTAGCGGGTCCAGGCGCTGGTGGCGGGGTCCTCGACGATCCAGCGCGGGCTGTCGCCGCTGCCGCCGTAGTGGTTGAGCTTGGTCGCGGCGTCGGACCAGCTGCCGTCGGCCTGCTTCTTGGCGGTGGTGCTGCCGTTGAGGCGGCCGGCCGGGTCGAGGGTCCAGGTCTGCCGGGTGTCGGCGGTCTCCTGGGAGGCGACCATGTCGTTGACCCGGTAGCCGATGGAGGTGCCGGCCGGGGTCTTCACCGTGCGGCCGAAGCCGTCGTACTGGTAGCCGGGGTCGGTGATCCGATCGGCGCTGTCGTAGGTGGACGTGGTCGTGGTGGCACCGGCGGTGGTGCAGCTGCCGTTGCCGGCCGGTGCGGAGACCGCCTTGGTCGTGCGGTTGTAGTGGTTGTCGTAGGTGTAGACCCGGGTGGTGCAGCCGCTGCTCGTGCTGCCCTGTTCCGCCTTGACCAGGCGGCCGAGGCGGTCGTAGCCGTAGCTCTTACTGCCGGTGCCGGTGCTGTCCTTGACGACCTGGCCCTGGGTGGAGACCTCGTTGGTCTGCGACCAGACGACCGCGCCGTCGGAGGCCCGGGTGTAACTGCGGGCGACGGCCTTGCCGGAGGCGTTGAAGGTGTCCTTGCGGACGATGCCACCGGGGTAGGTCTGCTCGACGAGCTGGCCGTCCGGGCTGTACTTGGCGGTGAACTCGCCGGCCTTGCTGTCGGTCACCGAGGTGAGCAGACCGCGTGGTTCCTTGGCCCGGTCATAGGTGAAGGAGAGCGAGCTGGTGGGGTCGGCGACCTTGACCGGCTTGCCGAACCTGTCGTACTCGGTCGTGGTGGTCGCGCCGTCGCCGTCGGTGTAGGAGACGGTGCGGCCGAGGACGTCCCAGACCGTCGAGATCGACTTGCCGCCCGTGGTGACCTTGACGGCCTGGCCGGTGGCCGGGTCGTACGTGGTCTCGGACTTGGGAACGGCGGTTCCTTCGTCACCGGTGGTCTCGGTGGAGACCGGCCGGTCGACGGCGTCGTAGACCGTGACGTTCTTGCGGGTCTTGCCGGCGTTGGTCTCGGTGATCTCCTCCGGCTTGCCGGTGCGCGAGTAGCGGGTGAACTGCTTGACCGGCAGGGTGGTCGGCATCCGTGCGGAGTCCGCGCCGGTGACGGCCGCGCCCGGGCCGGTGGTGCAGGGCAGGCCGGCCCACTCCGGTCGGTTGGCGCAGGCCGGGGCGGCCGGGTTGGCGCCGGCCGTGTAGTACGCGGTCTTCACGGTGGCGGCGTCCGCCGCGTCGTTGCCCGGGGCCCGGGTCTCGACGGTGCGCCCCTGGGCGTCGTAGCCCGTGGTGCCGGTGAGCTTGGCGCCGAGGGCGTCGGTGGTGACCGAGGTGGGCTTCCTGAGCGCCCAGCCGGAGGTGCCGCCGATCGGGGTGCCGTATCCGTTCTTGGTGACCCGCCGTTCCACGTCGTCGGCGTAGCCGTCGATGCGGGCGCCGTCGGTGGCGGTGGTGACCAGGTGGTAGGCCTGGCCGTCGGGCTTCCCTTCGTCGTAGGTGTTGCTGTTGTGGTCCCGGGCGATGACCGAGGTACCGGCCGGGAGGGTCGGGTTGACGGTCGTCTTGGTCAGGGTGACGGTGTCGACGCCGGTGTGGAAGCGCTCGCCGCCGCTGGCCGGGTTGCTGTCGACCAGGGTGAGCTTGAGCTCGTGGTCGCCGCGCGTCAGGTGCACCGACTGGCCGACGGTGAACGGGGCGATCACACCGGTGGCGCTGTAGGTGTCGATCGGCCGGCCGACGTTCTGGCCGTCGATCGCCCACTGGATGACGCCGTGGTCGCTGTTCTTGGTGAGCTGGCCGGAGAGGACGTAGTCGCCCTCCTCGGGGACGCTGACCCGCATGCTGTCGAAGGCACCCGCCGCCGTGCCGCGGATGCCCAGGTGGGCGCCGCCGGACCAGGTGAGGCCGCAGCAGTCGTTGTCGACCTGGACCTTGGTGTTGGTGCCGAGCTGCGGGAGCTTCTCGGCCTCCGAGGTCACGGTGACCGGGGTGGTCTGGCCCTTGACCTCCTCGGCGAGCGCGGCGCGGTACACCGGGCCGAGGGTCTCCGCCACGTCCAGGCCGTCGGCCGTGTAGACGGTGCGGGAGTCCAGCAGGCGGGCCCGCGAGGCGGAGTCCGTCGGGAGGCTCAGCTCGGCTGCGTACTTGTCGGCGTCCGGGTGGGTGCCGAGCGCGATGGATCGGTTGGTGGCCTCCAGGGTGCGCACGGCGTGGCCGTAGCGGTCGTACTCCGTGGTGTCGATGTCTCCGCCGGGGGTGACGGACGGAGTGGCGGTGTTGACCTCGTTGCCGGAGGCGTTGAGGTAGTGGACGCTGGCGGGCTTGTAGCCGTCCGGGCCGGGCTTGGCGGCCGTGGCCGTGCTGGTGCCCGGGTCGTCCTCGGGGTCGAAGACGGCCGTGGCGTCGGTGGGGGCGTCGGTCTGGGCCCACTTGGCCACGTCCGAACCGGCCATGTCGTACGGACCGCCGGCGCCGCGGGTCAGCGGCACGTCGTAGACGACGCTGGTGGCGGTTTCGCCGACGACCTGGTCCTTGGAGCCCTGCGCCAGCGCGGCGCGCCGCACCTTCAACAGTCGGCCCGGGTCCTGGTCGGCTGCGGCCTTGCCGTAGTCGAGGTTCCACGGAAGCTGACCGGCCGGGGTGGTGCGGGTGAGGCGACCGGCGTCGTCGTAGCCGTAGGTGGTCTTCAACGGGGTGGCCGCACGCGGGTCCCACACCTCGGCGAGCCGTCCGCGGCTGTCGTACGTGTAGCGGGCGACCTCGACCTGCTCCTGCTTGGAGGTGGCCGGGTTCCACGACCAGGCCTTCACGGCGCGCACCCGGTCCAGGTAGTCGCCCGGGGCGGACGCGGTGGCCGTGGTCACCTTGGCGTAGTCGTACTCCAGCACCTGGCAGCCGCGCGGCAGCGGGTCGACGGTGCAGCCGTTGGCGTCGTCCACGCCCGGCTCGACCGGCGGGATGACGCGCTTGACCAGCGAGCGGCCGTCGGTGGTGTCGTACTGGTAGCGGGTCGTCGAGTTGGCCTCGGGGCCGGTCTCGCTGACCACCTGGTAGATGTTCGAGCCGGCCTGGCGGGCGAAGACGGTCTTGGAGCCGTCCAGCTCGGTCAGCTCGTAGGTGGTGCCGGCGGTCTGGACGTCCCAGACCTGGTTCGGGCCCGCCCAGCAGGCCCAGATCGTGCCGCCCTGGTAGGCGTCCAGGCACTTGCCCGAGTGACGGTTCACCACCGTGTTGTCGGGGCGGACCTCCCACTGCTGGTTGTCGCCGCCGTTGCAACCCCACAGCGCGAGCGGGGTGTTGTCGTTGAGCTGGCCCCACGGGTTGTCCAGGCAGTAGCCCAGCAGCCGCAGGGTGAGGTCGTCGCCGCGGGTCCACTGCTGGTTGGTGCCACCGGTGCACGGAGCGGACTGCAGCCGCGCGCCGTTGCCGGCGGCGCCGTTCGGCACCTCCAGGCACTGGCCCGAGGTGGAGAGCACGACCGCGCCGGACTTGGCCGGGACGGCCTTGAGCGTCAGGGACTCGGCGCCGGGCTCCGGGAAGAAGCTCCCGTCGGCGCCCTTGGCGAAGGTCAGTGAGCTGTCGTCGTTGCCCTTGATCTCGACCAGGTCGGACTGCGGGAAGGAGAGCGAGCGCAGTTCGGTACCGGTGCCCGCGTCGGGGCCGCCGGCCCACTGCGGGCCGAAGGGCGCGACGATCTCCTTGAGCGACAGGTCGTCGAAGAAGACCTCCTTGCCGCTGCCGGCCGCGTTGCCGTTGTAGAGGCGGAACCAGGCCTCGGTGGCGTCGGCCGGAACGGCCATGTCGACGGTCAGCTGCTGCCAGCCGTCGGTGAAGGAGGCCTTCGGCGAGGCGGTCTCGCCGTAGCCGGCCGGGGTGCGGTACACGCCGACCAGGCGCAGACCGCGGTTGGCCAGCGGGTTGTCCAGGCCGGTGGCACCGGGGACGTAGATCCAGCCGGTCAGCCGATAGGTGCGGCCGGGCTTCATGCCCTGGCCCATGGTGTACTCCGGGCCGAGCGCGGCGAAGGAGTCCCAGCCGGAGGCGGCCGGGGTGACCAGCAGCGAGTCGGTGGAGCTGTCGTGGCCGCGCGCCGTGGAGCGTGACACGTTGGCCTGACCGGGCGTGAAGCCCGCGGTGTCGGTGCCGACCTGGCGCTGGTTGGCGCTCAGCCGCTCGCCCTGGGGCTGCCAGCCGCGGGCGAGGTCGCGCGAGGACGCCGTGCGGTTCACCGAGGTGCCGAACTCGCCGGTGTCCGTGGCGCTGGTGGTGAAGTCACCGGTGAGCAGGTTCACCGAACCCGGGCCCACCTGGGTGGATGCCGCGCCGTCGGCGTTGCGGTCGACCGTCATGGTGTTCCAGACGGTGGTGTAGCCGTTGCCGGAGCCGTCCTCGGGGAACAGCACGGCCCGGACCTGGACGACGCCGCCGATCTGGCCGAGGGTGTCCAGCACGTTCCAGTTGGCGTGCGGGCCGAGGTCCGCGAGCCGCGGCTTGTCCTCGGTGACCGGGGTGTTGTCCGCCTTGGTCAGGTTGGTCCGCGGGACGTTGTACTCGGTGGCCCCGGGGCCGCGGCGGTACTGGTAGACGACCCGCTTGAACTGGGTCTGGGCATCGACCGAGAGCTTGACGCGCTTGGCGCTCTGGGTGCCGTTCACCGGCGAGCTGATGCCCGCCTGGCCGACCTGGAACACGTACGACGCCGGCGGGGACAGGTTGCCCGCACGGTCCTTGGACTGCACGCTGAGCACACGCCGGCCCTCGGTGGTCGGCGTGATCGACGTGGTCAGGGCGCCGGTGGCGGTGACGGTCACCGGGGTGCCGCCGTCCAGGGTGTAGACGTAGGCGGCGGTGTCGTCGGTGCCCGGGGCGGGCGAGAAGGTGAACGAGCCCGCCTGGTTGGCGGTCCCGTGCCACAGCCCGTCGGCCGGGTAGTCGGCCGAACTCACGAACGGCGTACCGGGCTTGACGGTGTCGACGACGAAGCTGGTGCCGACCCAGCTCGACATCGAGCGCTCGTCCGAGATCCGTGCCCAGATCGCGTACGACGCGCCCTCGTCGAGCTTGGCGATGCCCAGGTCCGCCGGGGTGATCTGCGCGTAGGTGTTCGCCGGGACCTTGCGGTAGATGCCGGTCACGTAGGAACCGTTGCGCCACAGGTCGAAGTTGACCCCGACCTCGCCGCCGTCCGGATCGGCCGCGAGGACCTGGAACCGGGGCGTGGCGGAGTTGGTGTAGCGCGGGTCGCCCTGCTGGGACGGCAGGACGTCCACCACGGCGGGCGTCGGCGGAACCGAGTTGTACGTGATCGAGATGTACGGCGGCCAGTAGCCCTCGGCGGAGCTGAACCGCTTCCAGGACAGGCTGCTGGACTCGTCCGCGGCCTTCAGGGCGAAGCCGTACTCGTTGTAGCCGTACCCGGAGAAGTACCGGATCATCTCGGTGACATCGGCCTTGGCCCAGAAGTTGCCGGCGCCGTCGTAGCAGTCGTGGTTGTCACCGTCGCCCGCCACGTCGTACGTGTCGTTCGAGGTGGCCCACTTCTGCTCCAGCGCGGGCTGGTTGCCCCAGCGGGTCCAGGAGCCCGCGCCGCGCGCGTTCCAGACCTCCCACTGCTTGGGGGTGCAGGAAGCGGAGTGGTAGTTGGCGACGTTGAGGGTGGCGCCCAGGATCTGCTTGCCGTTGAACGAGCCGCCCGGGACGGTCAGGAACGACCGGGCCACGACCTTGCCGTCGTAGCTGCCCAGCTTGAGGTCCGTCGACGCGGAGGCGTCGATGTTCTCGTTGGTCTGGACGTAGGTGTCGAAGAGCGTACCGACGTCCACCACCGGGTCGATGGTGACCGGGTACTGGGTGTTCCTGTCCGCCAGGAAGGCCGCGTCCGGGGTGAACACCAGCTCGGTGTCGGCGCCCTGGCCACGCAGCTGCATCGTCACCGCGCCGCGGTTCAGGTGCTCCTGCGAGGCGGGGTCGACGGCGGCGTCCCACATCACCGGAGCGGGGATGCGGACGACGGTCTTGCCGTTCGCCTTGTCGAGCAGCTGGATCGAACCGTCCTGCTGCGGGGCGACGGTGAGGCCGGTGGTGTCGAGCGGGATCGTCACGGTGCCGGTCTGGGCGACGGCGGCACGGTCCTTGACGATCAGGAACTGCTCGAAGCCGGTCCGGGTGGCCTCCAGCACCAGGTCGACGCCCGGGCGGGCGTCGACGTAGGTGGCCTTGTTGCCTTCGAGCTTGGGCTTGGGCAGCTTGCCCAGCCAGCCGAACTTGACCTGTTGCTCACCGGAACCGATCTTGACCAGCTCGCGCTCGGCGGGCTTGGCGTCGGTGGGCTTGGCGTCGGTGGGCTTCGGGTCGGCGGCCGGGGCCGCTGCGGCGCGGGCGCCGTTGCGGGAGGCCCGGGACGGCTCCGCGGAGGCGGGACCCGACGCGGAGGCGGGACCCGACGCGGAGGCCGACGGGGAGGCCGGGGTGGAAGCCGGACCGGAGGCGGACGGGGCAGCCGACGGCGAGGCAGCCGCCGCGGTGGAACTGCTTGCTGACGGAGTAGCAGCGGGCGTCGTCGGTGCCGCGCTGGGCGTGGTCGTCGGAGCGGCCGTGGGAGCGACCGCGGACGCGGCACCCGGCAGGCTGTCGCCCACCGTCACCCCGGCGTCGCCGCCCTCGAAGACCACCCCGCCCGGGTGGGCCTTCGGAGCGACCTTGCCGTCGGGCGTCTGCACCAGGGTGGTGTCGACCGGCACCCAGGCCTCGCCGGCCTTCATCCGGATCGGCCCGGTGGACCGGTCGGAGGTGAACGTGCCGTCCGGGTTGGCCCACAGGGTGGTGAACTCGGTGCGGGCGCCGGTGACTTCGATCCGCCGCTTCTGCAGTCGGGCGGAGAGCAGGGCGGACGCCTCGTCGGGCGCCTCGGTGGAGGGGGTGACCGGGAGTGCGGGCGGTGTGGGCGCGGCGACCGCGGGGGCCGCCGTGAGGGTGTCCACCGCGACACCGGTCTGCACCAGCAGACCGAGCGTCAGGAGCGCGGCTATTCGCCGGGTCCTGCGCGTGGAGAAGGCCCCGCCCGTGGAACCGGACGAGGCCAGAGACCGTCGTGACATCAAGACTCTCTCAAGAGATTGCCATTGTTGGTAAAGGCTTCTTCGAAGCCGAACGACAATCTCTCATTCCCGGCTGACCCCCAGTGACCAGCCAGGATGAAGATTCCGTAACGGATCACTCACGCAGGGTGTGGATTGATGATGGTTTGTCGATAAAACAGCAGAATGTCTGGCGCGCGATCAGGCCTCCCGGGCGGGCCTGAATGAATGTTGTTTCCCGGCACTTTTCCAGGACATTGCACTGCTGACGGGATATCTGGCTACGCCGGCTCGTACGTCGTGCGCCGGACCAGGGCCCGCGCCTGGGTGCCGTCCATGGGGTGGGCGAAGAGGTAGCCCTGGCCGAGTGGGCAGCCCATGGCGGCGAGCAGGTCGCGTTGGTCGGGGTGTTCGATGCCCTCGGCGATGACCTGGACGCCGAGGGTGTCGGCGATCCGGGTGATGCCCTCGACCAGGGCGTACTGCTGGGGGGAGAGGCCGAGTCCGTCGATGAAGGACTTGTCGATCTTCAGCAGGGAGATCGGGAACTCCCGCAGGTAGGAGAGCGAGGAGTAGCCGGTGCCGAAGTCGTCGATGGCGAGGCCGATGCCGAGGTCGCCGAGGGTGGCCATGTCGGCGCGCAGCCGGTCGTCGTGGCGCATCAGGACGGATTCGGTGAGTTCCAGGACGAGGGTGCGCGGGTCGATGCCGGAGGTGTCCAGGGCGTGCCGGACCACGTCGACGAAGCCGGCGTCGCGGAACTGGCGGGCGGAGACGTTGACGTTGACGCGCAGCGGGGGGCGGCCGGTGGCGGTGCGGGCGGCGGAGCTGGCGGCGTGCCAGGTGGCGGCCTCCTCGGTGGCGCGTTCGAGGACCCAGGCGCCGAGCGGGACGATCTGGCCGCTCTCCTCGGCGAGGGCGATGAACTCGTCGGGCAGCACCATGCCGCGCTGGTCGTGCGGCCAGCGGACGAGGGCTTCGAAGGCCACCAGGTCGCCCGTGCGCAGGTCGACGATCGGCTGGTAGTACAGCTGGAAGGCCGATTCGGCGATGGCGGAGTCCAGGTTCTCGTTCATCTCGTGCCGTTCCACCATCCCGGTCTGCAGGGCGGGCCGGTAGTGGCACCACTGGCGGCGGCCGGCCGCCTTCGCCGAGTAGAGCGCGAGGTCGGCGTGGGCGAGCAGTTCGGCGGGGTCCACGCTGTCGTCGGTGGTGGACACCCCGATGCTGGCGCTGACCCGGACGGCGCCGGCGCTGAGTTTGAACGGTTCGGTGAACACCGCGAGCACGCCCGCCGCGATCTTGTCCACGTCGGTCGGGCGGAGCGCGTCCTCGACCAGGACGGCGAACTCGTCGCCGCCGAGCCGGGCCGCGGTGTCGGAGCTGCGCAGCGCGGTGGAGATCCGCAGCGAGACGGCGACCAGCAGTTCGTCGCCGACCGCGTGGCCCTGGGTGTCGTTGACCACCTTGAAGTCGTCCAGGTCGATGAAGAGCACCCCGGTGACGGCGCCACTGCGCTCGCCGCGGGAGAGCGCGTGGCCGACCCGGTCCTGGAACAGCACCCGGTTGGCGAGGCCGGTCAGCGAGTCGTGGAAGGCCCGGTGGGTCAGCTCGCGCTCCATCTGGCGCTGCTCGGTGACGTCGCGCAGGGTGAGCACCAGGCCGCCGACGGTCGGGTCGTCGCGCAGGTCGGTGTAGCGGACCTCGGCCTCGATCGGGGTGCGGTCCTGGCGCAGCAGGCGCCAGTGCTCGCGCGGCTGGTCGCCGCGGGGCGGTTCGGCGGAGCCGCGCATCCGGGCCAGCGCGCCGCCGACCTCCCGGCTGTCCTCGGGCGGGACGAGGTCGGTCAGCCGGGTGCCGTGCAGGTCCGGGTGGCCCAGGACGCGCTCCGCGGAGGAGGAGGCGTAGCGGATGCCGTCGTCGGCGTCCAGGATCAGGATGACGTCGCTGGCGTTCTGCACCAGGGTGCGGAAGTACAGCTCGCTGTTGCGGCGGGTGACCTCCTGGCTCAGCACCACGCGTTCCACGGCCAGCGCGGCCTGGGCGGCGAGGATCTCCAGCGAGCCCCAGAGGCTGGTCAGTTCCTGCTCGGTGCCGGTGACGACCAGGGCGCCGATGAGCGGGTCGCCGGAGGGGCGTTCGGCCAGCATCAGCGGGCTGACCAGGGCGGCGGGCATCCCGCCGAGGTGGGCGGGGAGGTCGTCGGAGCCGACGGGCAGCAGGCGGGTCTCGCGGTGGGCGGCGAGGCGGGCGAGGGCTTCGCCGTGGTCGTGCTGGTCGTGCTGTCCGTGCTGGTCGTGCTGGTCGTGCTGGTCGTGTGCATCGTGCTGGTCGTGCCCGGGGTCACGCTCCGCGCTTCCTGCCTCGCTTCCTGTCGCGTTCCGCTCGGCGGTGTCCCGGCGGTCGTCCTTGTGGTTGCCGGCCCGGCGGACGTGCAGCACGCCCGATTCGGTGACCGCGAGCAGGGCGACGTGCCCCCGCTCGGCGGGCATCAGGGTCGCGGCGGCGGACTGGACGGCGTCGGCGACCTCCGCCACCGTGACGGCGGCGGTCAGCCGCGCGCCCGTCTCGCGCAGCGTCCGCTCCCGGGCCACCGCCTCGCGGCGGGCCACCACCACCACGGCCAGCCGGGCCAGCACCAGCAGGTAGAGCAGGGCGGAGAAGGCGCCGATCACGCCCGCGTTGCTGGTGTTCCCGGCCAGTGACTCGATGATCAGCATGCCGGGCGCGATCAGCGAGGCCAGGGTCAGCAGGGTGAGCCGGCCGGCGGAGAGGTCCGGCTGCTGGGTGGGGACGGGTCTGGTCAGCTCGACCATCGAGGGGTGCAGGGCGGCCGCGCCCCAGGCGGTGTAGAAGGCGGCCCAGCCGAGTTCGACGCCGGTGCCGATCCGCCAGGTGCCGTGCAGCTGGATCAGTCCGTAGAGGATGTCGGAGGTGAGCAGGCCCAGGGCGCCGACGGTGAGCAGTTGCAGCGAGCGGGAGTTGCCGCCGCGCGGGGTCAACAGCCGTAGCAGCAGGGCGAGGACGACCACGTCGCCGAGCGGGTAGGCGATCGAGACGGCCTTCTGGATCCAGCTGAGGTCCGGGTTCCGGGCGTACGGGAGGATCAGGTAGATCCACACCAGCAGGGCCAGCCCGAGGGTGATGATCAGGGCGTCCAGCAGGCCGGCCCGGTCCTGACGGGCGGTGCGCCAGCGGATGAAGCCGACCAGGCCGACCGCGTAGAGCAGGAACTCGGCCAGGTAGAAGCCGTCGGCGACGGACGGGAACGGGTTGTGCAGGTGCAGGATGTCGAGCTGTAGGGCCTGGACCGCCTCGCCGGTGGTGAAGCTGAGGTTGGCCAGCGCCAGGGCGTACCAGGACATCGGGTGGCGGGGGTGGTTGAGCCGGACGCCGACCACCACGGCGGCGACGCCGCCGAGGCCCATGCCCGTCCACCAGATGATCCGCAGCTCGGGGTCGGCGAAGTAGATGCCGGTGAACAGCACCATCCAGAGCAGGTAACAGGCCATCAGGCGTTGTCGCCGGCGAGTCAACGAGGCTACCTCCTCCGCGACACCAACCCGCCGTTCGGGCGGGGGAGTTCGGGCGAGGGCGGGTCTTGCGGACGGTCCTCCGGGGCCGGTCGGCCCACGGCGGAGTGGCGTCCGGCGGGCTGTGCGACGGACGTGGTGGGTGTCCCCTGAGTGCGTATAGTCGGAAATGTCGCACCTCCCAGCATTCTGCCGCTCCAGCACGAGGTCAAGCCGGTGGACGACGCAGTCGACAGCGCACAGGGCGTACGCGCGGACGTGAGGTCCGGGCGTCACGCCGTGGTACGGAACGACGACGGCCAGTACGCGCTCTGGCCCGGGGACTTGACCCTGCCCGGCGGGTGGCGCCAGGTGTACGGGCCGGACGGGCGGGAGCAGTGCCGCGCCTGGGTGGAGCGGCACGGATCGGCCGCACCGCGGCGCGGCACGGGCGGCGCCCGGGCCGGCTTCGCGGACACCGTGCACGGACTGTTCCGCACCCGGGCCGCGCACGACCCGGCGGCGGTCGCGGTGGTGAGCGAGGAGGGCACGCTGAGCTACCGCGAGCTGGACGCGCACAGCGACCGGCTGGCGGCCGAGCTGCGCGCCCGGGGAGTCGGGCCGGAGCAGGTGGTGCCGGTCTGCCTGGGGCGCGGGGTGGAGCTGGTGGTGGCCTGGCTGGGGGTGCTCAAGGCGGGCGGGGCCTTCCTGCCGCTGGACCCCGCGCACCCGCAGCGGCGGCTCGCGGGGCTGGTGGCGGACGTGGGGGCGCGGGTGGCGGTCACGGACGGGCACGGGTTCGACGGGGTGGAGCGGGTGGAGGTTGACGTCGGCGCTCCCGTACCGGCCGGACCGGAGGACGGGCTCGGGTCGGAGGGCGGTTCCGGGTCGGAGGGCGGGCCCGGGCTGGAGGACGGTCCCGGGCCGGACGATGCCATCGACGGCGCCACCCCCGACGACCTCGCCTACCTGATCTACACCTCCGGCACCACCGGCCGACCCAAGGGCGTCCCGGTCACCCACCGTTCGCTGCTGTTCACCCTCGACCGGGTGGTCCGCGCCTACGCCCTCGCCCCCGGCGAGCGGGTGCTCCAGCTGGCCGCGCTCGGCGCCGACACCGCGCTGGAGCAGGTGTTCTCGACACTGCTCGCCGGGGCGACGGTGGTGCTCGGCGGCCGCGACACCTGGGCGCCGACCGAACTGGTCCGGCGACTGCCCGGGCTCGGCCTGGCGGTCGCCGACTTCACCCCCGCGTACTGGCACCACGTGCTCGACCTGCTGCCGCCCGGCGGACCGGCCCCGGCCGGGTTGCGGCTGGTGGTGGTCGGCGGGGACGTGGTGCACGCCGACGACTGCCTGGCCTGCGCGGAGCGGCTGCCGGGCGTGCGGCTGCTCAACGCGTACGGCGTGACGGAGGCGGCCGTCACCTCCCTGCACTGCGAGCTCACCCCCGGGCTGCTGGACTCCCCGGCCGCGCACGTGCCGATCGGCCGCCCACTGCCGGGGGTGCGGGTGCACGTGCTGGACGGGCGGCTGCGCCCGGTGCGGCCCGGTGAACGGGGGGAGATCCACCTGGGCGGGCCGGGGCTGGCCCGCGGCTACTGGGGACAGGCCGGGCTCACCGCCGAATCGTTCCTGCCCGACCCGTACGCGCCGCTGCCCGGCGAGCGGATGTACCGCACCGGCGACGCCGGGCGCTGGCGCGCCGACGGGCAGCTGGAGCTCCTCGGGCGCTTCGACGACCAGGTGAAGGTGCGCGGGCACCGGGTCGACCCGGCCGAGATCGAGGCGGTGCTGGCCGGCCACCCGGCGGTGCGGCAGGCCCGGGTCGCGGCCGACGGCAGCGCGCCGGACGGCAGCCGTCTGCTCGTCGCCTACTACACGCTCGCCGACCGGTCCGACCGGTCCGACCGGGTGGAGCGTCCGGAGCGGCCGGAGGGGCTGCGGGCGTTCCTCGCGGAGCGGCTGCCGGAGTACCTCGTGCCGGCCGAGTACGTCGTGCTGGAGGCCATGCCGCTCACGGCGGCGGGGAAGATCGACCGGCGCGCGCTGCCGCACGCCCCGGTCCGGACCGACCAGCCGGCCGTATCCGTAACCGAGTCCGTATCCCAGTCCCAGTCCCAGTCCGTGTCCGCACCCGGGCCCGCGGCCCAGCAGGCCAGGGGCGAACCGGCCCCGGGCCAGGCGGGCGAGGGCGAACCGACCGCCGTCGAGGCCGCCGTCGGCCACCTCTGGGCGGAACTGCTCGGCGCCGAACTCGTCCGTCCCGAGGACGACTTCTTCGCCCTCGGCGGCACCTCGCTGCTCGCCATGGAGATGCTCGCCCGGGCCCGGATGATGTTCGGCCTGGACGTCGGCCACGTCCGCACCCTCACCCGGGCACTGCTGCGCTCGCCCGTGCTGCGCGACTTCACGGCCGCCCTCCAGGCCGCCCGCAGCGGCACCGCCTCCGGGGAGGCCGCCGTCGACTGGCAGGCCGAGGCCCGGCTCACCCACCCCGTCGGCCAGTCCTGGAGCCCGGCGCCCTCCCGGGCCGAGCCCACCGAGATCCTGCTCACCGGAGCGACCGGCTTCTGCGGTGCCCACCTGCTGCACGAACTGCTCGCCACCACCGGGGCACGGATCCACTGCCTGGTCCGCGCGCCGGACCAGGAACACGCCCTGGAACGACTACGCGCCACCCAGCAGCGGTTCCTGCGGCACGACCTGGCGGACGCCCGGGTGGTCCCGCTGGTCGGCGGCCTGGCCGCCGAGCGGCTCGGCCTGACGGAACATCAGTTCGACTGGCTGGCCGGCCACCTGGACGCGGTGTACCACCTCGGCGGCCAGGTCAACTTCCTCTATCCGTACCACCAGTTGCGCGCGCCCAACGTCGACGGCACCCGGGAGGTGGTCCGGCTCGCCGGACACAGCCGGGGTGTGCCCGTGCACTACCTCTCCACCCTGGCCGTGCTGGCCGGGTTCGGCGCGGCCGGCGTCCGCGAGGTCACCGAGCGGACGCCGCTGGCCCACCCCGAGCGGCTCGGCGTCGGCTACGTGGAGAGCAAGTGGGTCGCCGAACAGCTGCTGCACAACGCGGCCGCGAGCGGGCTCCCGGTCACCGTGCTGCGCACCAACGACGTCACCGGGGACCTCACCACCGGGGTGATGAACACCGGCACCGAACTCTGCGCGCTGATCAAGTACTTCGCCGACAGCGGCAGTTGCCCGGACGTCCGGCTGCCGCTGGACTTCGTGCCGGCCGACCGCTTCGCCCGAGCGGTCGCCCACATCGCCGCGCACGCGCCCGCTGACGGCGAGGTCTACCACCTCACCTCGCCGAACCCGGCCGGGCTCCCCGAACTCGCCGACCGGCTCCGGGCGCGCGGCCACCGGATCGCCGAACTCCCGTACCGGCACTGGGTGCAACGGCTGGTCCGGTTCGCCGCCGGACACCCGACCCACCCGATCACGCCGTTCGTGCCGCTGTTCGTCGACCGGGCTCCCGGCTCCCGGCTGTCCATCAGCGAGCTGTACTTCCAACCGGTGTTCCCCCGGTTCGACCGGCTCAACACGGACGCGGCCCTGGAGGGCAGCGGCATCGAACTGCCGGACGTGGACGCCGGGTTGCTGGACCACTACCTGGCGCGGCTGACCGACGAGGGCTTCCTGTGACCCGCACGGTGGCGGACTTCGATGCCCTCGACCTCCACCACGCGCCGACGGAGGGGCCGGTGGCCTTCGGCGGGGTGCTCGGCCCGCGGCTGCTGCTGTCGGCCTACCGGCGCGGGCTGTTCCCGCTGCCCGCCGCCGACGACTACGCGGCCGCCTACAACGAGGCGCTGCACGGGGACGCCGTCGAGGCCGGCGAGGTGGCCCTGCTACCCGGCGGGGCGGACCCGTACGCGCTGGCGTGGTGGTCGCCCGACCCACGGCCGGTGCTGCGGCCCGGCGCCGTCCGGCTGCCCCGTCGGCTCGCCAGGCGGCTGCGCGCCGCGGGCGGTGGGGGCGGCGCGGCGGATGCGGGCGGTGCAGGCAGTACGGGCGGTGCAGGCGGTGCAGGCGGTGCGAGGGATGCGGGCGGCGCGGCGGATGCGGGCGGTGCAGGGGATGCGAATGGCGCCCCGGAGTGGTGGACGACCGCGGACCGGGCCTTCGGCGCGGTCCTCGCTGCCTGCGCCGAGGGGCGCCAACCCGCCTGGCTCACCGAGGAGTTACGGGCCGTGCTGGTCGAGCTGAACCGGCAGGGCGCGGCGCACAGCGTCGAGGTGTGGGAGGGCGAGGAGCTGATCGGCGGGGTCTTCGGCGTGGCCGTCGGGGCGGCGCTCAGCCTGGACTCGATGTTCCACCGCCGCCCGGACGCCGCCCGGATCGCCGTCGCCGACCTCGGGGCCCGGTTCGGCGCAGCCGGCGGGCGGCTGCTCGACGCCCAGTGGGACGGGCCGTACGTGCGTAGCCTCGGGGCGGAGCCGGCGGAGCGCTCCCGCTACCTCGGGGAGCTCGCCGCGGCTGTCGGGGGCCTCGCGGCGGGTACACTGCCGGACGGTCGACTGCCTGTCGCACGCCTGGTCTGACCTGCGGTTCAGGGCGCCGGGGGATCCCGTTGGCCTGTCTTCGACAAACTTATTCCTCGTCAGTAACATGACGCCGCGTGTTCAAACCCTCGATAGGCCGGGCCGCGCCCGCAGCCCTGCTCACCCTCATCCTCGCCGGAACGGCCGCGTGCGGGCCCACCGGCTCCGGCAGCACCCCGCAGGCCGCCGTCGAACCGGTCGCCGCCACCGGCACCGCCGACACCGGCGCCACCACCGCCGGGGGCAGCCCGGCGGGCGGCGCCCCCGCCTCCGGCGCGCCGCGCGCGCGGGCCGGTGCCGCCGCCTCCGCCCGTCCGACGCCGACCAGCGGCACCGGCAACGTCACGGTGGCGCCGGCCGGTGACCAGCAGGCCGCCATCGGCGTCCCGGGCAAGGACGGCGGCGCGGTCACGGCCGCGACCAAGGCACTCCAGCTCATCGCGTACGACCCGGGGAAGGGCACGGCCGTGCTCACCTCCGGTGGCGCGAGCGCGGCTCCGAGCGCCTCGCCGACCGCTTCGGCGAGTGCGTCGCCGACCACCTCGCCGAGTGCGCCGCCGGCCGCTGCGACGAGCGCGAGCGCGGCCCCCTCGGCCGCCGGCGGCACCGCCGCAGCCGCCGCCGTGCGGCCCGGCCAGCTGCTCGCCAGCCCGCCCACCGCCGCCGCCCCGCAGGGCGCCCTGGTCGCCGTCACCGGCGCCACCCCGGGTGCGGGCAACACCGTCAACCTCACCACCCGGCCCGCCACCCTGGCCGAACTCCTCGGCGGCACCGAGGCGGACGGCCAGGTGCCGATCGACGTGCACGGCATCCGGGTGACCCCGCTGGTCAAGGACCTCAAGGCCACCGCCGGCATCGACGGCAACGGCGTGAAGGCCGACGCCTCCGGCACCCTGGGGATCGACGTCAAGGCCCCCGTCCCGCTGCCCGAGGGCGCGAGCCTGGACGCCTCCGGCTCCCTCCAGCTGCACCCGGCCGTCCACTTCGCCTACCACGGCGCGCAGGCCACCAGCCCGCGTACCGCCTCGATCGGCTTCGACCTGGGCGCCCAGGCGCACTGGAAGGTCACCGGCGACGTCGCCCGCAACACCGGTGCGGCCCCGATCCGGGTCCCCTTCGCCAAGTTGCAGGCCAGCCCGGTGCTGACCGTCGCCGGCCTGCCCGTCGTCGTCAACCTCGGCCTCACCTGCTACCTGGAGGTCAGCGCCGACGGCCAGGTCCACCTGGAGACCGAGCAGGACGCCACCGGCACCTGGGCCGTGCGCGCCGACTACACCGGCGGCAAGGGCTGGACCCCGGTCACCAGCGCCGACACCAAGGTGTCCCCGGTGCACGTCCGCCTCAACGGCAAGGCGTCCGTCCGCGCCGCCCTCGGCGTCGACGCCAGCGTCGGCCTCTACGACACCGTCGGTGTCCAGGCCGGCGTCGCCCCCTACCTCAGCGCCAAGGCCGACGGCTCCCTCGCCGTCGACCTGCCCGGCAAGGGTCCCGAGGCGAAGGGCAGTTGGGCCCTGGTCGGCGGCGTCGACCTGAACGGCGCACTGACCGCCCACCTCAAGGTCTTCGGCACCCCGCTGTTCGAGAAGAGCCTGCCCTTCCCGCCGTTCCACAAGGAATGGCCCCTGGTGGCCGGCTCGGCCACCCTTCCGGCCACCAAGCCCAGCGGCAGCTGAGCCCGCCCGGAACACGTTGAGGAGTGGGAAGTCGGCGGGTCCGACTTCCCACTCCTTCTGCTTGCGCGAGCCGGCACCGGCACCGGCACCGATGTCGATGCCGGCACCGATGCCGGTGCCGGTGCCGGTGCGTCAGTCCTCGACGGCCTGGTAGACCGTCGTCCAGAAGTCGTGGATCAGCCGCGCCGAGTGCGGTACGGACATCCCGACCTGGGTGAGGACGATGCCGACGAGCCCGTTCTCCGGGTCGGCGTATGTCGAGGTGCCGCTGCCGCCGTCCCAGCCGAACTGGCCGACGGGCGCGTAGTCGCCGCGGTAGCTGCGCACCGCCATCCCGAAGCCCCAACCGCCTTGCTGCCCCTGGCCGTACGACAGGTGGACGTTGTCGCGGGCCAGCGCGGTCCGGGCGGTCGTCTGCTCGGGGGAGAGCCGGTTGGTGGTCATCAGCCCGACCGCCGGACGGGACAGGATCCGCTCGCTCCCGCGCCTCCCGTGGTCCAGCAGCATCCGGAAGTAGGCGTGGTAGTCGTCGACGGTGGAGGCCAGGCCGCCACCGCCGCCCGGGAACGCCGGGGGCCTGCTCCAGCGTCCGTCCGCGGGCTCGTCCCAGACGGTGAACTCCCCGCTCCGCGGGTCGGGGGCGTAGAGCGGGGGCAGTCGGTCGAGCTTGTCGGCGGGCACGTGGAACCCGGTGTCCGACATGCCCAGCGGGTCCAGCACGCGTTCGCGCAGGACCTCCTCGAACGGACGCCCCGTGACCCGGGCGACGAGCACCCCGAGCAGGTCACTGGCGATGTGGTACTGCCAGCTCTCGCCGGGCTGGTGCATCAGCGGGAGCGTGCCGAGGCGGCGCAGCCACTCGTCGGGCTCGGGCATCGGCACCGGCAGGTCGGGCGTGAGTCCCTGCTCGAAGACCGCGTTCATGATCGGCGTGCCCAGCGCGGTCAGATCCATGCCGAGCCCGAAGGTGCTGGTCAGCACGTCGCGTACGGTGATCGGCCGCTTGGCCGCGACCGTGTCATCCAGCGGTCCGTCGAGCCGCTTGAGCACCCGTCGGTCGGCGAGCTCCGGCAGCCACTGCTCCACCAGGTCGTCCAGCCGCAGTTCACAGGTGTCGAGCAGGGCCACCGCGGCCGCCACCGAGACCGGCTTGGACGTCGAGGCCATCCGGAAGACCGTGTCCCGGCGCATCGGGGCACCCCCGCCGTGGTTCATCGTCCCGAGCGCTTCGACGTGGGTCTCCCCGCCCCGGCTCATGAGGGCGACGACCCCCGGGATCCGTCCGGAGTCGACGTGGCGTGCCAGCACGTCGTGCACCCGTCGCAGCCCCGCTTCCGAGAAGCCGCTGTTGCTCCTGGCCATGGTGGATCTCCCCCTGCATGAGTGTTCGGTGACTGCTGAACGATGTCGAAGCTACATTGCGTTCAGTAAATCGTCAACGACGATGGCAGGCCAGTAAGCCCTGCAAAGGCAAGGATATAGGGTCTCTGTTGCAATGATTATGGCGCTGAATGCAATGGAGGCTCGAAGCTGGCATTGCAATGGGGTGGCGGTGAACGCATACTGCGGAACACCACCGCGCGGAGTGCGCGGACGGACCGGAAGGAGCGGCAGCGGATGCCCGGAGGCAGGCTCACCGACGAGGAACGCCGGACCATCGCCGAGGGGCTGGCCGAAGGCCTCGGCTACACCGGGATCGGGCGACGGCTCGGGCGCCCGGCCTCGACCGTCCTGCGGGAGGTCACCCGCAACGGCGGCCCCGAGGGCTACCGCGCCGACCAGGCGCAGGAGTCCACGCGGGACCGCGCGCGCCGCCGGAGGCAGGAGCGTCCACCGGAGCCGGCGGCGCCCGACGACGGTCACGGGCGCGACCCCCGGCAGCTCCGGGAGTTCGAGGAGTTCTTCACCGCGCTGCTCGAACGGCAGGGGCTGCCCCGGATGGCGGCCCGCGTACTGGCCTGCCTGTGCGTCGCCGACTCCGGTGCCGCCACCGCCGCGGAGCTGGTCCGTCGCCTCCGGGTCAGCCCGGCGTCCGTCTCCTCCGCCGTCAACTTCCTCGAACAGCAGGGGATGGTCCGGCGCGAGCGCACGCCCGGCGAACGCCGCGAGCGCTACGTCATGGGCGACGACATCTGGCTCCGCTCCGCCCTCGCCGCGCTGCGGATGAACGAGGAACTGATCGCGGCAACGCGGCGCGGGGCGGAGATCCTCGGCCCGGCCACCCCGGCGGGCGCCCGCTTCGACTCCTCCGCGGCGTTCCTGCTGCTGATGAGCGAGGCCCTGCACCTGGTGCTGGACCGCTGGACCGGGCGGGCGGAGCAGGAGGCGCGGGGCGAGCGGACGGAGCGGGAAGTCGGCGGATCCGACCTCCCACTCCGGTGACCCGCAGCCGAGCGGGAGGACGTCGCCGGCGGCCGCGAGACGCATGCGGGGCGCGCGGAGCGGGAAGTCGGCCGGTCCGACTTCCCACTCCGCGCTTCTCCCGTACGGCTCAGCCGTCGGCCCGGGCGCTCTGGGCGGCCTGGTACAGCGGTTTGGTGATCGCCGAGGTGAACTGCGGGCCGACCAGGTGCCGGGTGCACGAGGGCGTGCCGCGTTCGCAGACCTGGCCCGAGGAGTCGAAGAAGGCGCCCTGGGTGTTGTCGCCCACCACGGTGCCGATCCCGGAGGACAGGTCGAAGTCGGCGATGCGCGGGCCGCCGCTGGAGCCGCCGCCCATGACGCAGGGGGCGCCCCACTGGCCCCGGGGTTCCGGGTGGTCCTTGGTGCCGGGGTACTCGCGGGTCTGCCCGGCGCAGGTGGCGAGCCTGGCCCCGGTGAACTCGGGCAGGCCCGAGCGGGCGGGATCGCCCGAGGACTCCCGCGGATAGCCGAACTGGTGGACCGCGGCGTTGCCCGGCCGGTCGAAGCCGATGTGCTGTGCGGCGCCGACGGCGTCCTGTACGCGCCGGCCCGCGGCGTTGCGGTTCAGGACCAGGAACGCCTGGTCGTACGCGTCGAACCGCAGGCCGTTCTGCTGGTCGTTGAGGAGCCAGGTGGTGTCGGCGATCCCGGCTCGGGCGACGAACTTGCCGTACGGGGCGAGGCCGTCGTGGTAGCCGGGGACGAACATCTCGTTCGACAGCCACTCGTTGTCGTCACCGAGGAGGTCGGTGCTGTTGACGCAGTGCGCCGCCGTGACGACGGTGCTGCGGTTCGCGCTGTTCACGACGGTGGCGGTGCAGCTCTCGTCCTCGCCGTGGTTGGTGAAGAAGAGCCTGCCCACCGTTCTGCTCAGGGTGTCGGACCCGGTCCACGGGGCGCCGTCCGGGCCGCTCTTGGGCGGGTTGCCGGAGGACGGCTGGTTCAGGGCGGCCATCCGTTCCGGGGTCCAGTACGCCAGGACGGCCTGCTGCTGCGCGGTCGTGACCGCCGACGGGTGGACGGCGACCCGGCTCGCGCCGGCGCCGTCCACCGGGCCGTCCACCGGGTCGGCGGCGGCGGGTGCGGCCAGCGTGAGCCCGACGGCCAACACGCTTGTGGTCAGGGCGAGATGATTGCGCGTCCGGTTCCTGGTCCGGTCATGTGTGGGTGACATGGACGGCACTGTAGGAACGGGAGGTCAGGTTCACGTCCGGGCGGCGTCTCATCCGTTCATCGATCACGTCAGGTTCCGGTGGAGAGCGTCTCGTTCGTGTATCGGCGGTCACCGGTTCCGGAGCGGATATCCCCTACTCTTCCTCCATGCTGTCTGTGGTGGTGGCCCCCTGGGAGGGCGACGCGGCTCCGGTCTTCCTGCGCGCGCCGGACGAACTGCACGACGCCGCGAGCACGATGAAGGTCGCGGTGCTGGCCGCGCTGGCCCGCGGCGGGGTGGACCTCGACGCCGAGGTGCCGGTGGTGAACCGCTTCGAGTCCGTGGTGGGCGGGGAGTTCGGCAACGATCCCGACTGGGACAGCGATCCGCTGCCCTGGGAGCTGCTGGGCACCCACGTACCGCTGCGGCTGCTGGCCGAGCGGATGATCACCCACTCCTCCAACCTGGCCACCAACCTCTGCCTGGCCCGCACCGACCAGCGGACGGTGGCCGAGGTGTGGCGCCGGGCGGGGGCCACCCGCAGCTCCAGCCCGCGCGGGATCGAGGACTACGCGGCGCGCGCGGCGGGCGTGCACAACCGGGTGAGCGCCCGCGATCTGGTCCGCCTGCTGCACTCGCTCGCCGGGGAGCCGGAGTTGCTGGCGCTGCTGGAACGCAACGACTACCGGGTCGACCTCGCGGCCGGTGTCCCGCCGGGCACCCGGATCGCGTTCAAGAACGGCTGGGTGCCCGGCGCCCGGCACTGCGTCGGCCTGGTCCACCCGTACGACTGCCCGCCGTACCTGATCGCCGTCTGCTACACCGGCCCGCTCGCGGACGGCAGCGACCGCACCGACCCGGCGGCCCGGCTGCTGGCCCGGATCTCGCGGGCGGTGTGGCAGCGGCGCAAGGAGATCACTCGTTGATCGCGGGCATCGGCGCGCCGTCCGGGTTCCAGGCGGCCAGGAAGTCGGGTTGCCGGGCGAAGTCGACGAGTTCGACGTGCGCGCCGATGCTGTCGAGGCGGTGGTAGACGAAGGGGCGCCCGTAGGGGCAGCCGGCGAAGGCCTCCGGGAAGCCCGCGCCGTCGAGTCGGGCCGCGCCCGCCGTGACGTCCGAGGACCAGAAGCCGAGGTGGTGGAAGCGGGCGGTGTCGGTGTCGCCCCAGGGGCCGCCGCTCGGGGCTTCGATCAGTTCGATGTAGGGGGCGTCGCCGCTGGTGAAGACGATCCGGTAGTCCCAGTCGCCGATCCGCCCGTTCACCGGTTCCCGCCACCGCATCCCGGCGGCGGCGGTGAGGTCGGCCATGGCTGCGTCGAGGTCGGGCACGGTGAAGCAGACGTGGTAGAAGCCGGTCATGATCACCAGCCTGCTACGCACCCCGCGCGGGCGCAACACCCGCGCGGGGTCCGGAGGCAGTGGCTCAGGAGGGCTGGGACTCAGTACGGCTGAGACTCAGTACGGCAGGGACTCAGTACGGCTGGACGAGGACGTGGGCGGCGCCCGGGATGCCGATCTTGAGGAGCTCGTCCTCCTCCGGGGTGGTCGGGGTGCCGGTCTCCTGCTTGAGGACGGCGCGGGACAGCGACTGCACCCACATGGCGCGCGGGCGGCGGCGGGCCTCCCAGGCGGTGAGGGCGGTCGGGACGTCGGGCGCCGCGTCGAGGCTCTCGTCGAGGACGAGGGCGTCCTCGACGGCCATCGCGGCGCCCTGGGCGAGGTGCGGGGTGGAGGCGTGGGCGGCGTCGCCGGCGAGGACGACGCGGCCGGCGTGCCAGGGCTCCTCGACGGTGACCTGGGAGATCCGGGAGTAGACCACGGCGGCCGGGTCGGTGACCTGGGCGAGGGCCTCGGCGATGGGGCCGCCGAAGCCGGCCAGCCGCTCCCGGAGCTGCTCGTGGGCGCGCTCCGGGTCGGGGCGGAAGTCCTCGGCCTCGGCGAACACCGAGCCCAGGTACATCAGTTCCTCGCTGATCGGGGTGAGCAGTGCCTTGGCGGCGAGGTTCCCGGTGGACATCACCACGCCCTTGACCTCGGGCGAACGGGGCAGGGTGACGCGCCAGTTGGCGAAGCCGGTGTACTCGGGGGCGTACGCGTCGCCGTAGAGGCGCTTGCGCAGCGGGGAGCCGATGCCGTCGAAGCCGACGACCAGGTCGTAGCGGTCGTGGTGGCCGTCGGTGAGGGCGACGTCGACCCCGGTGCCGTGGTCGGTGAGCTCCGAGATCGTGGTCCCGAAGCGGATGCCGGCGCCGGCCGAGGTGGCGGCGGCGGCCAGCACCCGGGCCAGGGCGGGGCGCGGTATGCCGTTGTTGGAGGGGGCGTCGCCCATCCGGGGTTGGGGGATCTGGGCGAGGGTGGTGCCGGCCGGGTCGCAGATGGTCAGCACCTCCCACTCGAAGCCGGCGGCGAGGCACTCGTCGAGCACGCCGATCTCGCGCATCACGTGCAGGGCGTTGGACGGCTGGATGATGCCGACGCCCAGGGCCTCCAGCTCGTCGCGCAGTTCGGCGACGTCGACGTGGTGGCCGCGCCGGGCGAGGGCGGTGGCGAGGGTGAGGCCGCCGATGCCGCCGCCGTGGACGAGGACGCGCAGGGGTGTGGTCATGAAGGGGTGCTCCAAAGGACAGGGCTCGGGCGGGGCTCAGCCGACGGGGGCGGCGGCGAGGTCCATCAGGTGGTCGACCAGGGCGAGCAGCAGGTCGCGGCCGAAGCCGCGCTCGCGCACGTCGCCGATCAGCATCGGGACCTGCGGGTCGAGGTCGAGGGCGGCCCGGATCTCCTCCGGGGTGCGGGTGTTGTGACTGTGGAAGCAGTTGATGGCGACCACGAACGGGATGCCGCGGCTCTCGAAGAAGTCGATCGAGGCGAAGCTGGTGTCGAGCCGCCGGGTGTCGGCGATGACGATGCCGCCGAGGGCGCCGTTGACCAGGTCGTTCCACATGAACCAGAAGCGTTCCTGGCCGGGCGTGCCGAACAGGTAGACCACCAGCTCGGGGCTGACGGTGATCCGGCCGAAGTCGAGGGCGACGGTGGTGGTGTCCTTCTGGTCGACGCCGTCCAGGTCGTCGACGCCGACGCTGGCGGTGGTCAGGTACTCCTCGGTGCGCAGCGGGGTGACCTCGCTGACCGAGCCGACCAGGGTGGTCTTGCCGACGCCGAAGCCGCCCGCGATCAGGATCTTGACCGCGGCGGGGGCGGCAACGGGTGCGGGGGAGTGGGGTGTTGCCATGGTTCAGAGTCTCCGGAGTCCTTCGCGTACGGCCGTGAGCAGGCCGAGGTCCACGCCCCCGGCGGCACGGGCGACCGAGAGCGGTGCCCGGGCCTTCAGCAGGCCCTGGGCGACGAGGTCGCCCAGCAGGATCTTGGTGACCGAGACCGGGAGGTCCAGGCCGGCCGCGACCTCGGCGACGGCGGCCGGGCGGCGGCAGCGGTCGAGGATCAGCCGGTGCTCGGGCTGGAGGCCGCGGGCGCCGGCGCGGCTGCCCCGCGCCAGGGCCGCGTCGGCCTCCTCCTCGGCGGTGGTGAGCACGGTGATCAGGGTGAGGTCGTCGCGCTCGGGCGCGGTCCGGCCGCGGGTGATGGTGTACGGGCGGACCATGACGCCGGTCTCGTCCTCGGCGTACGGTTCCTCCAGTTCGCTCCAGTGCGGCGTCCGGCCGCGGGCCCGCGGGTCCTCCTCGCCGGTGTGCGGCCCCACCCCGGTCACCCCCGGTTCCGGGACGCGAAGACGTCGAAGGACGCGGGGGCGCCCTCGGCGCGGGCCGGGGTGGTGAGCTTCTGGCCGACCTGCTGCACCAGGGTGTGCATGGCCACGGACATCACCTCGGCGTCGACCTCCTGGGAGGCGACCACGGCCAGGTGGGTGCCCTGGGCGGCGGCGATGACGAACAGCCAGCACTCGGCGAGTTCGACGATCACCTGGTGCACCGGCCCGCCGTCGAAGAGCTGGCCGACGCCCCGGGCGAGCGACTGCTGGCCGGTGGCCACGGCGGCGAGGCGCTCCGCGTCGGCGCGCTCGATGGAGCGGGAGTGGCTGACCACGAGGCCGTCGTCGGAGAGCAGGACGGCGTTGCGGGTCCCGGGCACCGAGTCGACGAGTCCGTCCAGCAGCCAGTCCAGGTCCTGGTGGGTGGCGATCGTGCGGTTCATGACTGGTCATCCGTTCGTGTGGTTCGGGGTTCCGCGGCCGGCAGGGCCCAGGGGGAGGGCGCCGACGCGGGGGCGGGGGGACCGGCGGGCAGGGCGGGGGGAGCCGGCGGGGTGGTGCGGGCGGGCAGCGGGTGTTCGCCGCTGTCCTGGGCGCGGGCGGCGCGGGACTGCCGCTGGAAGGCGCCGATGGCGGCCCCGGAGCGGCGGACGGGCCGTTCGGCGCGCTCCGCCGGGCCGGGCCGGTCCGCCTGGTGGGGCGGGGTACCGGCGGGCTGCCCGGCGGCCGGGTCGACCCACTCCTGCCGGGTCGACGGGGGCACCCGCAGCTCGGCGGCCAGGCTGGCCTGGCGGACGCGCTGGGGCAGCGGCGGCTGGCCGCCCTCGACCTGGCTCACCGGCACGGCGGAGGGGTACTCGCGGTGCCGGCGCCGCTCGGCCAGCCGGTAGTGGTCGGCCGGGCGGTACTGCTCGTCGGCGTACGGGGCCTCGGCCTCGGTGACCCGGGCGTAGGCGATGTCCGGGTAGGCGGGGGCCTCCGGCGCGGGGGTGGTGGTGCCGGTGGCGGGCTGCGCCCCGGCCGGGGCGGCGGCGTAGGCCGGGGCCGGGTCGACGGGGGAGCTGTGCTGGATCGGCTGCTCGTACGACTGCGGCTGCCCGTACGGCTGCTGCGCCTGCTCGTACGGCGGCTGCGGCTGGAACGGTGCTTCCGGGAACGGTGCCTCCGGGAACGGTGCTTCCGGGAACGGTGCCGCCGGGAACGGGCCTTCCGACGGCCCCGGCTCCGGGAAGGCCGGGGCGACGGACTGCGTCGGAGCGACGGTCCCGGTCGGTGCGCCGAGGCCGGCCCCGCTCGGCGCGACGACCCCGACTACCCCGGCGACCCCGGCGACCGCGACGCCGCCTACGCCGCCTACGCCGACGAGCCCGCCGTCCCCACCCGGCAGCTGCCCGAAGGCGTCCACCGGTGCGACCGGCGGCCCGACCTCGACGACCGGCTGCGCCGCTTCGTCGGAGGCGGAGCGCACCGCCCGGCGGGAGCGCCGGACCAGCGGGATGGGTTCGACGGGGGCGGCGTCCGGGAGTCCGGCGTCGCCGTCGATGACCAGCTCGTCGGGGACGAGTACGACCACCCTGGTGCCGCCGAAGGCGGACGGCCGGAACTCGATCTTGAGCCCGGTGAGCGAGGCGAGCCGGGCGACAACGTGGAAGCCGAGCCGGATGTCGTCGGCCCGGGCGAGCACGTCGGTGCGCGGCGGGCGGCTCATCAGCTCGTTGGCCGCGTCGTACTGTCCCGGGTCCATGCCGAGGCCGCGGTCCTCGATCTCGACCGCGAGGCCGCGGCCGACCATGGCGGCCCGGACCTCGACCGGGGTGGGCGGCTTGGAGAAGGTGGTGGCGTTCTCCATCAGCTCGGCGAGCACGTGGGCGACCGGTCCGACGGCCCGTTCGGAGAGCCAGGGGTGGCCCTCGACGTCGATCATGATCCGCCGGTAGTCCTGCACCTCGCCCTGGGCGGAGCGCAGCACGTCCAGCAGCGGGACGGGCTTGCGCCAGCGCCGCTGGGGCTGGCCGCCCGCCATGATGACGAGGTTCTCCTCGTAGCGGCGCAGGCGGGCGGTGAGGTGGTCGAGGTCGAACAGGCCCTCCAGGATCTCCGGGTCCTCGTGCTTGCGCTCCAGTTCGTCGAGCTTGCGCAGCTGGCGCCCGATCAGCAGCTGGGTGCGGCGGGCGATGCGCTGGAGCAGCCGCTCGAAGCCGCGGTGCTGGTCGGCCTGCCGGACGGCGGCCTCCAGGGCGGCGGAGCGGGCCAGGTTGAGGGCCTGGCCGAGGCGGGCGAGTTCGTCGGTGCCGTTGCCGTGCTCGCCGGTGGTGACGGCGCGGCTCGCGGCCTCGGTGTCGACCTGTTCGCCGCGGCCGAGGCGGTCGACCACCTCGGGCAGGGTGCGCTCCATCTCCTCGGCCTGGGTGTGGAGTTCCTTGATGCGGCGGCGCAGCGAGCGGCTGAGCCGCCAGGAGGCGATGACCACGGCGACGACGGTGATCAGGCCGATCACGGCGGTCAGCACGACGCGGGTGAGCAGGCCGAGGATGGTGCCCTTGCCGACCTCGACGATGGCGCCGGTGCGGGCCTCGATGGCCTTGACCAGCTGGGGGTTGAGCTGGTCGACGGCCTGGCGCCACTGGTCCTGGGCGGCGGGCAGCTTGACGGTGCCGTTGGACTCGGCGGCGGTGGGCCGGGTGAGCTGCTGCTCGACGGCGGTCTTGGCCTGCCAGGCGGGGCTGTTCATCAGCTCGTGCCAGGCGGCGGCCTCGCCGTCCGGGACGTACGGGACGACCTGGACGGTGAACAGGTGGTCCTGGGCGCCGATCAGCTGCTGGATCTGCTGGTAGTCGGCGGTGCTGAGCCGGCCGGTGGGCCAGCCGCGGGCCAGGATGGCGTCCTCGCGGGCCAGCATCTCCTTGGCCCAGAAGGAGTTGACCAGGGTCTTGGACACCCAGGTGACCTCGCCCGCGTCGACGTGGCTGAGCGCGGTGAACAGCCGCAGGTCGACGGCGATGAGGTCGGTGTAGTAGGTGAAGACGGCCTGCTGGTCGAGGGTGCCCTTGTCGACGGCGGCCCGTTCCTCGGCCAGTTTGCCCATGGCCTGCCGCGCTTCGGCGACGGCGGTGCGCACGTCGTCGGGGGCGTTGTCGGCGGTCTCGCCGGACAGCGTCTGGAACTGGCGCACCGCGTCGTCGGTCAGCTGCCGCTGGTGGCGCAGCTGGTCGGCGTTGCTGCCGGGCCGGGCGAGCGCCTCGGCGCTGAGCCGGCGCTCCTCCTGGAGGTTGTAGTAGACGATGTTGGACGGCTGGCCGGCCTTCTGGGCGAGCATGCCCTGGGCGGCCTGGCGCTGGAAGTCGAAGACGGTCTCACCGCTGGTCACCGCCCAGAGTGCGACCAGGGCCAGGCTGGGGACGACGGCCAGGACGAGCAGGGCAGTCCGCAGGGACAGGCGTGGACGCCTGCGGGGGGTCTTCGGCGTCGGGGGCCGCCGATTCGCACGCGCGCGCAGAGCAGACTCCTTGGGGCTGGCGGCCGGCCGGTGAGGGGCGGGCCGTCCGGGCACGGGCTTTTGACGAAGCGATACTAGTCATATCGTGTGATTGGAGTGAAAGCCCGTGTGCCACCTGCGCGGTGCTTGTGCACCAGCTGGACACAATGTCACCCCCGCGTTGACCGTTTGTGTCCGAAGCAGCCGGGTTTGCTCCTGCCTGACACAGTGTCGCCCGCGGCCGGAGCCGTTGGGTGGCCGCGGTGTGAAAACTGTGTGACGCCCCCTCCGGAGGCCCGCTCGCCCCCGTCGGCGGCCTCGGCGAGGACCGTCGATGGGTTCTACGGGGCCGGCCGCAGATCGGTTCAGCGGCGCCGGCCGCCGGCGGGTTCGGCGGTGCCGGCCGCCGGTGGGTTCAGTGGGGGCTGAGCAGCCGCGAGCGCGTCGATTCCAGCTCCGCCGCCAGCACCCGCCCCGCCGCCGCCGGATCGCCCTCGTGCAGTGCCCGCACCAGCGCCGCGTGCGAGTCGTACCCCTGGTTCGGATCCCCCTCGCGGAGCCCGAGCAGCCCGACCAGGGCCACCAGGTGCTCCCGCAGCACCGGCGCGAACTGGGCGAAGAGGTCGTCCAGGACGGGGTTGTGGGCGGCGGCCACGATCGCCGTGTGCAGCGCGATGTCGGCGTCCACGAAGACCGTGTCGTCCGCCTCGCCGGCCGTCAGGCGAGCGGCCAGCGCGGCGTCCACGGCGGCCAGGTCGGTCTCCGTGCGGCGTTCGGCGGCCAGCCGGGCGGCCTGCACCTCGACCATCGTCCGCACCTCGTAGACGTGCGCCAGCTCGGCGGCGCGCAGCCGGGTGGCCCAGTCCCCGGCGGTCGGGCGGTCGGCCGTCACGAACACCCCGGCGCCCTGGCGGGCGCGCACCATCCCGGCCGCGGCGAGGGTGCGCAGCGCCTCCCGGACGGTGGAGCGGCCGACGCCCAGCTCCTTGGCGAGCGCGACCTCGCCGGGCAGCCTGCCGCCGACCGGCCACTCGCCCGACCGGATCCGCCGCTCGATCAGTTCGGCGGCCTGGGCGGCGAGGTGGGAGGGGCGGAGCGGGGGCATCGTCGTCACCTGTCAGGTTGTCTGAGGACTTCGGTCGTGGTTACTCTACCCGGCATGCAGCCGTGGAGCGCTCTCCTTCTTGGTGGCCGCAGCGGGGCGTGACCTGACCGGCACCCCGCTGCGGGGCGCCGTCCTGCCGGTCTCCGGAACCAGCCCGGGAATCCGACCCCGACGGCCCGGTTCCGGCACCCGAGTCGAGGACCCCCGAGGACACCCGATGCGATTCCCGACCCTGCACGCCCCCGCCGGGCCCACCCCGGCCGACGCCCCCGCCTGGAACCCCCAGCGCGGCGGCGCCATGCCCTCCCACCGCTACCGCCCCGCCCACGAACGGGTCCAGGTGCCCGCCCTGCTGCGCCGCTGGCCCGGCCGCCGGATCGAGCGGGCCCCGCTCTGGGTGCCCGTCGACCTGCGCGACGGCAACCAGGCGCTCGCCGAACCGATGGACCCGGCGCGCAAGCAGCGGATGTTCGACCTCTTCCTGGCCATGGGTTTCAAGGAGATCGAGGTCGGCTACCCCTCCGCCAGCCGCACCGACTTCGCGTTCGTGCGCCGGCTCGCCGAGACGCCCGGGGCGGTGCCGGAGGACGTCACCGTGGTCGTCTTCACCGCCGCCCGGGCCGACCTGATCGACCGCACCTTCGAGGCCGTCCAGGGCCTGCCGCGCGTCGTCGTCCACCTCTACACCGCCACCGCGCCGCTGTGGCGGGACGTCGTCCTCGGCAAGGACCGGGCCGAACTGCGGGCGCTGATCACCGCGGCCGCCGAGCGGATGGCCCGGCTCGGCGACGGCCGGGACGGCCTGCGGTTCCAGTTCTCGCCCGAGGTGTTCAACCTGACCGAACCGGACTACGTGCTGGAGGTCTGCAACGGCCTGACCGAGCTGTGGGACGCGAGCCCCGACCGACCCGTGGTCCACAACCTGCCGGCCACCGTCGAGATCGCCACCCCCAACGTCTACGCCGACCAGATCGAGTACGTCGACCGCCACCTGGCCCGGCGCGACTGCGTGATCCTCTCCGTCCACCCCCACAACGACCGGGGCACCGGCGTCGCCTGCGCCGAACTGGCCGTGCTGGCCGGCGCCCAGCGGGTCGAGGGCTGCCTGTTCGGCAACGGCGAGCGCACCGGCAACGTCGACCTGGTCACCCTGGCGCTCAACCTGCACACCCAGGGCGTCGACCCGATGCTCGACCTCTCCGACATCGACACCGTCCGCCGCACCGTCGAGCACTGCAACCGGCTGCCCGTGCACGAGCGCCACCCCTACGCGGGGGACCTGGTGCACACCGCCTTCTCCGGCACCCACCAGGACGCCATCAAGAAGGGCTTCGCCCGGCACGCCGAGGTCGCCGCCGAACTCGGCCTGCCCGAACGGGAGGCGCCCTGGTCGGTGCCCTACCTGCCGGTCGACCCGGCCGACCTCGGGCGCGACTACGAGGCGGTGATCCGGGTCAACAGCCAGTCCGGCAAGGGTGGCATCGCCTACCTGCTGCAGAGCGCCGCCGGACTGGACCTGCCCCGGCGGCTGCAGATCGAGTTCGCCCGGGTCGTCCAGGAGGCCACCGACGACAGCGGACGGGAGGTGACCGGCGAGGAGCTGTACGCGCTGTTCCGGGCCGAGTACCTGGACGCCGGCGCCGCCCGCGCCTGGCGGGTCGACGGCGGCCTGGCCGAGGTGGACGGCCGCCCGGGCAGCGGCGCCGGGCCGGTGGACGCCGTCGCGGACGCGGTGGGGGTGGAGGTGCTCTCCTTCACCGAGCACAAGGTCGGAGGCAGCCCGGACGCGATCGCCTACGTCGAGGCCCGGGCGGGCGACGGCGCGGTGGTCTGGGGCGTCGGACGCGACGCCTCGGTGCTCACGGCCGGCGTACGGGCGGTGCTCAGCGCCGCCGACCGGGCGGACCCCGCGGGCGCCGCCGTTGGCACGGCGTCCGGCACGGCATCCGGTACGGCGCCCGGCACGGCGTCGGGAACGGCGCCCGGTACGGCCTCCGGACGCGGAAGGGCATGATGGGGCGATGAGTTCACCCCTTCCCGCACGAAGCGTCGCGGTCGCCGAGGCGCTGGCGGCCGCCGGTGTCGCCGGTGAGATCGTCGTCCTGCCCGACTCCGCCCGTACGGCGGCCGAGGCCGCCGCCGCCCTCGGCTGCGCGGTCGGGGCGATCGCCAACAGCCTGGTGTTCAGCTGCGACGGCGAACCCCTGCTGGTGATGACCAGCGGTGCCCACCGGGTCGACACCGCCCACCTGGCGGCGGAGTTGGGCGCGGGCCGGATCACCCGGGCCTCCGCCGACCAGGTCCGCGAGGCCACCGGGCAGGCCATCGGCGGTGTCGCCCCCACCGGGCACCCGGCGCCGCTGCGCACCGTCGTCGACACCGCGCTGCGGCCGTACGAGGTGCTGTGGGCGGCGGCCGGGCACCCGCACACCGTGGTGCCGATGACGTACCAGGAGCTGCTGCGGGTCACCGGCGGCACGGCGATGGCCGTGGTGCCTCCCTCGGCGGCCGACAGCTGACCGCCGGTGGCTGACCGCCGGTGGCTGACCGCCGGAAGCTGGCAGCCGGTAGCTCACCGCCGGCAGCCGGTGTCGCAACGGCCCACCGCCATCCCGGCGGTGGGCCGTCGCCGTGCGGCGCGTCCCTGGGACGCCCGGGGTGCCCGGGCCGCGGGCCCGTCCCGGGGCGGACGGCGTCCCAGGGACGGGGAAGCCCTAGCGGGACGCCGTCGACCGCTCCTAGCGTCTCCCCACGGCGGCCGGTCGCGGCCGACGGCCGTCCGGCGCCGCCGCTTTCCCTCTCCCGCGCTCCGCGCTCAGTCAGTGAGGAACCGTCATGAAACGCATCCCGGCCATCATCGCCGCGATGTTCGCCGCGCTGCTCGCGGCCATGCTCGTCGCTCCGGCCGCCCAGGCCGCGAGCTGGCCCCTGGTCCGCAACGGTGACCGCGGTGACAACGTCACCACCGTCCAGTACCTGCTGTCGGCCCGCGGCTTCGGGACCGGCGTCGACGGGGCCTTCGGCCCCGACACCGAGAACAAGGTCAAGGCCTTCCAGAGCGCCAACGGCCTGAACCCGGTCGACGGCATCGTCGGCGGCGACACCTGGTCCAAGCTGATCGTCACCGTCCGCAACGGCGACAACGGCGACGCCGTCAAGGCCCTCCAGGTCCAGCTGAACGCCCACGGCGCCGGTCTCGACGTCGACGGCGCCTTCGGCCCCGGCACCGACGGCAAGGTGCGCGCCTTCCAGCAGTCCGCCGGCCTCAACCCGGTCGACGGCATCGCCGGCCCGATGACCTGGGCCGCCCTGCTCGGCGGTGGCGGCAGCACCGGCGGCTCCGGTGGCGGCTCCGGTGACAAGCTGACCCAGTCGCAGGCCGCCTCGATCTTCTCGGCCGCCGGCATCACCTGGTCGTCCTCGGGCGGCTGCTCGGACCGCACCAACAGCAGCTGCACCTCCTTCGACGGCCTGCGCCGCGCCTCGGCCGACGGCGCCGTCAACTTCAAGCGCGCCAGCAACTGCGCGGTGAACATCACCGGTGGCACCGAGGCCGGCCACGCCAGCGGCACCTACAGCCACGGCACCGGCTACAAGCTGGACTTCGGCATCACGAGCTGCATCACCAACTACATCCACGGCAACTTCTCGCACAGCGGCACCCGCGGCGACGGCGCCGACCTGTGGACCGCCCCCTCCGGCAACATCTTCGCCAACGAGGGCAGCCACTGGGACGTCACCTTCATGAACTGACGCCCGCGGAGCGCCTCCTGAGCGGCGCACCCTGCTGGGGCAGGGCCGACCGGACTCCCTCCGGTCGGCCCTGCCCCGTCGCGTTCCCGGGCGACCAGGGCCCCGTCGCGTTCCCGACCGGGAGCCGCGTCGTAGGATCCCGGGCCATGGAGATGAGTCCGCTGGTCCGCGCCGAACTGGCCCGGCACGACTGGGCCGCGCTGCGGTGCGTGTGCGGGGACTCGGCGGAGCACCTGCCGCTGTTGCTCGAGGCCGTCCTCACGGCCGAGACCGTCGCGGACCTCTTCGGGTACGCGCTCGAAGGCCACGTCCAGTCGGAGTGGGGGCTCGCCGAGTGCAGCCCGCCCGCCGTCGCCGTGCTGATGGCCGCCCTGGCGGGTGAGCCGCCGGCGGTGGCCCGGCGCGAACTGCTGGACACCGTGGCCCAGGTGGCCGTCGGATGGGCGGACTTCGGCGGGAGCCCGGGGACGTGGCCGGTGGGTGACGCCTGCCGGGGCCTGGTCGAGCAGGGCTTCTGGCGCCTGCTCGAACTCGGCCTCACCGGCAGCGCGGACGACGCCGACGCGGTCGCCGAGATCTGCGAGCTCCTCGACCTGGGCGGCGACGCCTCCGGCCACTACCAAGCCCTGCTGCGCGAACGGGTCCGGGCGAAGAGCAAGCGCGGGGCGCGCCGCGGTTAGGCCCCGCCCCCCGGTGGACCCCGCCCGTAGGGCGCCGTCCGCGACGGCGGACACTGGGGTACGGGCCGTCCAACGGGCCGGCCCCTTCGCACGGTTGACGAGGAGCCGACGTGTCCGCCCTGCTCATCCTGAACTACGACGTCACCGACCCCGAGCGCTTCGAGGCCTACCGCCAGGGCGCCGCCGCCGTCCTGCTGGGTCCGGCGGAGCTGGTCGCCAGCACCGACCGGACGGTCCACCTGGGCGAGGGCGGTCGCCCGCCCGGCGGCAGCTCCACCGTGGTGCTGCGCTTCGCCGACGTCGAACAGGCCCAGGCCGCCTACGCGTCGGACGCCTACCGGGAGCTGCTGGAGGAGCGCCTCGCCGCCACCGTCCCGTTCACGGCGATGATCGTGCCCGCCCTCTGAGGCTTCTGAGCCCTCTCCGTCCGGGCCGGTGGGCCCCGGGCTGCCGCACCCGGGGCTGCCGCACCCGGGGCTGCCGCGTCCGGGGCTAGCGCACCCGGCGGACGACGGTGAAGCCGTCCCAGCCCTTGGAGCCGACCGTCTGGAGCGCCGTGGCCTCCAGGCGGTCGTCCGCGGCGATGTCCGCGAGGACGGTGCGCACGCCCTGGACCCGGTCGTCCCCGCTGTCCGGGTCCGTGACGGCGCCGTTGCGCACCACGTTGTCGATGACGATCACACTGCCGGGGCGGGTCAGCGCCAGGGAGGCCTTCACGTAGGCGGGGTTGCTGGGCTTGTCGGCGTCGATGAAGACGAAGTCGTACGGCTCGGTGCCGGCCTCGACCAGCTGCTCGGCCGACTTGAGCGCCGGTCCGGTGCGGATGTCGACCCGCTCGGCGACGCCCGCCCGACGCAGGTTGTCGGCCGCGACCGCGGCGTTCTGCGGCTCCAGCTCCAGGGTGGTGACGTGGCCGTCCGCGCCGACGGCGCGGGCCAGCCAGATGGTGCTGTACCCGGCCAGCGTGCCGAACTCCAACACCCGCCGGGCGCCGCTCATCCCGCACAGCAGGGCCAGCAGCTTCCCCTGGTTCGCGGCGACCTCGGCCTGCGGCATCGTCGTCGCCCCGCCGGACTGCCGCGCCTGCACCAGCGCGTCGTCCTCGGGGACGAGGGTGTCGACGAAGTAGGCGTCGACCTCGCGCCAGGCCTGCTCGGACTCGTACATGCCGTCGTTCCTCCCCGGTGGTGGTCCCGGCCGCTCGGGTCGGTCGGCGAACCGGGCGAAGTCCTCAGGATGGCGCATCTGGTGCAGGCAGACCAACAGTCCGTTCTTCCTGCCGAGGTCCTCGACGGCGTCAAGCCAGGGGACGACGGCGGGGCGGGGCCCGCCACGGAGCGTCAGCGGGCCTCAGGAGGCGTCAGGGAGCGGGAACCGGCTCCCGGTCGGCGGCCGGGGCGGTGCGCGCCGCCGGGCTCCGGGGCGCCGCCGGGCGGAGCAGCACGGCGCAGGCGAGGGCGGCCAGCAGGGCGAGCGAGGCCGCGACGACCAGGCAGAGCCGCAGGCCGTCCAGGAAGGAGCCGCTGAGCGCCGTCAGGGCCTGGCCGGTGGCCGGGCCGAGGTCCAGTCCGGCGACGGCGCCGAGGCCCTGCTCGCGGGCGACGTCGACGACGTGCCCGGCGGTCGTGGCGGGCACCCCGGCGTCCGCGAGCCGGGCGGGCAGCGCGTCCACGGCCCGGGTGGTCAGCAGGGCGCCGAGCACGGCCGGGCCGAGGGCGCCGCCGACCTGGCGGAAGGCGTTGTTGCCGGCCGCGGCCATGCCCGCCAGGTGGTGCGGGACGGCGGAGACGGCGGTGGCGGTCATCGGGGTGAGCACGGCGCCCAGGCCGAGTCCGAGCAGCAGCAGCCGCCAGGCGATCGAGCCGAAGGCGGTGTGGGCGTCGAGGTTCGTCAGCGACAGCAGCGAGCCCGCCGTGACGACCAGGCCGGAGGTGATCAGGACCCGGGCGGACACCCGGTGCATCAGGCGCCCGACGGGCAGGCTGGCGGCCAGCGACGCCCCGGTCACCATGACCATCCGCAGGGCCGCCTGGAGGGTGGTCAGGTGCTGCACCAGGCCGAAGTACAGGCTGAGCACGAAGAAGAAGCCGATCAGCCCCAGGAAGCTGATCATGGCGACCAGCGAGGTGGCGGTGAAGGCCGGGCTGCGGAACAGGGCGGGGTCGATCATGGGGCTGGGGCTGCGCCGCTCCACGGCGACGAAGACGACCGCGGCGAGCGCGCCCAGCACCAGGGCGGCCACCGTGGCGGGCTCGCCGAAGCCGTTCGCGCCGCCCTCGATGACGCCGTAGACCACGGCGGTGACGGCCACGGCCGCGCTGATCTGGCCCGGCCAGTCGAGCCGACGGCCGTGCGGGGCGCGGGAGTCGGGCAGCAGGAACGCGGCGACGGCCAGCACGACCAGCGACACCGGGACGGGCAGCAGGAATATCCAGCGCCAGGCGACGTGCTCCAGCAGCACGCCCGCGATCAGCGGGCCCACGGCCAGCGAGGCCAGCAGGGACATCGCCCACAGCCCGATGAACTTCCCGCGCTCCCGGTGGTCGGGCACGGCGTGGCTGATCAGCGCCAGCGTGGTGGGCAGCAGCGCGGCCGCGCCGAGGCCGGAGGCGGCCTGCCCGGCCCACAGGACCTGGACGGAGTCGGAGGCCAGCGAGACCGCCGCGCCCACCGCGCACAGCGCCATGCCCGCCTGGAACACCCGCTTGCGGCCGTGGACGTCGCCGACCACGCCGGTGGTCAGGATCAGCGCGGCCATCGGCAGCACGAACGCGTCCGACACCCAGGACAGTTGGGCGGTGGTGGCGCCGAGCGCCCGCTGGATCGCTGGCAGGCTGACCGACACGGTGGTCACGGGCAGGTAGGCGACGAAGACGCCCAGGCAGGCCATGACGAGGGTGACGCCCCGTCCGGTCCTGGGGCCGCCTGGCATCGTTGCGGAGTTCACGGAGGTCTTCCTTCGGCTGCGGAGGTGCCGTACGGGCACCGGGTGCGCAGATGCCCGTACGGGCACCGGCTGCGGTGAGAGCGCCGCCGTGTCCGGCGCGCGCCCGCTCACGGGCCGGGCGCACCGGCCGGGCCGCGCGGACCGCACCGGCCGCCGGGTCGACCGCGGAGCCGCCGACCAGCTTCACCCCGGCGGGCCGAGGATCTCCGAACGATCTCGGAATGCAGTGCGAAACATCCATTCCGGTCGTGCCCGTGTGATGATTCCGCCATGCCCGACGCCCTGGACCGCACGATCATCCACGGACTCCACTACGGTCCGCGGGTCCCCTTCCGCCGCCTCGCCGAGGTGATCGGGGTGTCCGAGCAGACCGTGGCGCGCCGCTACACCGCGCTGCGCCGCAACGGCGTCCTGCGCGTCGTCGGCCTGAGCTCCCCGGCCGCGCACGGCCAGGCCGAGTGGATCGCCCGGCTGCGCTGCCGCCCCGACGCCGTGGACCCGCTCGCCGACTCCCTCGCCCGCAGGCCCGACGTCGCCTACGTCGGCATCGCCTCCGGCGGGTCGGAGATCAACTGCATCATCCGCTCACCGGCCGGCACCGGCCGCGACGACGTCCTGCTGCGGCAGCTCCCCAAGGCGGCCTCCGTCCTCGACATGAGCGTCGACCTGCTCATCCACCCCTTCGGCACCGACCGCACGGCCGGCTGGACCGGCGGCGAGGGCTCCCTCACCGAGGAACAGGTCCGTCAGCTCGCCGGGGAGCGCCCCGAGCCCGTCGGCCCCCCGCTCACCCCGACCGACGAGGACCTCCCCCTGCTGGCCGCCCTGGCCGAGGACGGCCGCGCCTCCCACACCCGCCTCGCCGAGGTCACCGGCTGGTCCAAGCCCCGTGTCGCCCGCCGCCTGGAGGCCCTGGAGTCCTCCGGCTCCCTGGTCTTCGACATCGACACCCTGCCGGAGCGGCTCGGCTACGAACTCAACGCCACCCTCTGGCTCCAGGTCGACCTGTCCGCGCTGCACCGGATCGGCGAGGAGATCAGCCGGCACGACGAGGTCGCCGTCGCCGTGGCCGTCAGCGGCCGGCACAACATCATGGCCGTGGTGTTCTGCAAGGACACCCCGGACTTCTACCGCTACCTGAGCAACCGTCTCGCCCGCATCGAGGGCATCCGCGGCTACGAGATCAGCGTCCGCGTGCGCCGCCTCAAGCAGGCGGCCTCCCTGATCCACCACGGCCGGCTGATCCACCCGGGGCTGGCCTGAGGGCCCTCCGGTACGCCGTCGCACGGCGTCGGGCCCTCGCCGCCGTTCCGGGGGCGGCCGCGCGGCGGGAGGAGTCGCGGGGCCTCTGGACGCGCCGGGGCCGAGCGCGATGGCGCCGGCCTGCCGGTGGGCGCGGCGGGCCGGGGCCGGGTGAATCGTTACTTCTGGTACGTGGTCCACTGCTGGTTCGAGGTGCCGATCGACAGCTCGACGGTCACCTTCTGGTCCGCCCCGTTCGCCTGGAGGACGTAGTCCTGGTACTTCACGCTGGCGATCGCGGTGGCGTCCACGCTCGGCTCCATGATCCAGCGCTGGGCGAGGTCGTTCGGGTTGCAGGCCTTCTGGGTGACGGCCTTGCCGGGACCGTTGGTGGCGATGCACCTGCCCCAGTGGTCGCCCTTGATGGTGTAGCTGCCGTCACCGAGCGGGGAGAACGTCCAGATCTGCCAGGTGAGCGCGGAGTCGCGGGTCCAGACCTCACTGCCGAGGTACTCGTCCAGGTTGGTGCTGTCGCTCTGCACCTGGAGGGAAGCGGTGATCGGGACGGCGGCCGCAGCCGGGTCGCAGTTCAGCACGGCGCCGCCGATGAGGGAGGCGGTCGCCAGGAGGGTGGCGACGGCCTTCTGGGTGATGCGCACTGCTTCTCCTAGTTCGAAGGGTCGGCGGGCCCGGAACGGGCTCGCCCGGCCGTGAAGCTAGGGGTGCGAGGAGGGTCGTTTGTGGACGACTCGATGGGGGTGAGCCAACTGGTTCCGGCGTTTCACTGGGACAGCGCAGCAGTGGCGGTCACGAGGGTGAGGAAGGATCGCCGGGCGGGGTGCGGCGCCGGCCCGCCGCTCGGTGGCGGCGGGCCGGTGCCAGAGAGGGCGTCACTTCGCGTAGGCGGTCCACTGCTGATTCGTGGTGCCGAGCGACAACTCGGTGGTGGCGGGCCGGTCCAGACCGTTGGCCTGGAGGACGGTGTCCAGGTACTTCGCGCTCGCGATGGCCGTGGAGTCCTGGCCCGGGTCCAGGTACCACCGCTGGGCGAGGTCGTTCGCGTTGCAGGTCTTCTGGGTGACGTTCGCCCCGAGGCCGTTGCTCGCGACGCACTTGCCGTAGTGGGTGCCCTTGATGGTGAAGGAGCCGTCACCGATCGGGGTGAGGGTCCAGTTCTGGTAGGTGAGGCCGGGGTCCCGGGTCAGCACGGTGGTGCCGAGGTACTCGTCCAGGTCGGTGTTGTCGCTCTGGACCTGGAGCGAGGCGGTGACCGGGACGGCTGCCGCCGCGGCGCCGGAGTTGAGGACGGTGAGGCCGGAGACGGAAGCGGCCGCCGCGAGGATCGCGACGGCCTGGTGGGCGATGCGCACTGCTACTCCTGGATTCGAGGGAGTCGCGAGCCCGTTCGGCCGGGCCCGCTCAGCCGCGAAGCTAGGTGTGCGGCGGCGTCGTTCGTCCACGGCCCGGAGGTGTCGCCCCGCGTGGTTACGGTGTTTCATCCGGACGGCGCAGGTGGGGCAGGGTGACCCCGCCATGGCCGGACCCGCGGTACCTCGCGCCCGTGAACCACTCCTCCCGCGCGCCAGGGCTGCTACAGCGCGGCGCGGTACGCCTCCAAGCGCTCGGCCAGTTCCGCCGGATGGCCGAGCATCGGCAGGTGGTCGCCGGGCATCTCGTCCGGCTCGACGCCGAGCCGCTCGACCGCCACCCGCCGCATGAACTCCACCGGGAAGAACCGGTCACCGGCCGACAGCAGGGCCTTGGTCGGCACCTGCGGCCAGGCGTCCAGCGGCCACGGGTCGCCGAACGGGGCGGCCGCCTGGATTCGCTGATGATCCGTCAGCAGCTCGACCGCGACTTCCGCAGGGGTGTCGTGCAGGTAGAGGGCGACCGGGTCCTCCTCGGTGCCCTCGGGAACGCCCCGCCGCCGGTCGGCCTCCTCCCGGGCCGCGCCGTACCCGGTGTCGTCCCACCACGCGCCCGGCGTCTCGCCCGGGGCCGGGATCTGGGCCTGGAGCATGACCAGCAGATCCACCGGGACCCGCGCGCACACCAGCGGCCCGGTGAAACCGCCGAACGAGTGCGCCACGACGACGAGTTCGGACCGGTCGCCGATCGCCCCGACCACCGCGTCCGCGTACTCGGCGAGCCCGGCCGACTCGTCCTCGCACGGTAGGTCCGGCGCGATCACCTCGTGGCCCCGGTCACGCAACTCGGCTGCCAGCGGCCCCCAGTACCAGGCGTCCGCCGCCGCGCCGTGGATCAGTACGTACGTCGCCACCGTGCCCCACCTCCGTCATTCGTCGTTCCCGACACCGCCCGCCTCCGGCGGAACGTACTCGGCCGGACCGACAGCCGGCCCGCTCCGACGCGCGCCGATCCATCCTGCGTTTCCACGGACCTGGACTCCGGGCTCGCCGCGCCGACAGCCCAGGACCGGCTCCGCGCCCACCGGGTGTCGCGCCGGCCCCGCCCCGTCCGCGCTCGCCCGGGAGCAGGCCGAGGCGCTCCTCGCCCGGGCGGGCCTCCGGGCGGCGCGGACGAGAAAGCCAGGTGCTCGAACGTCGCGGCCATGCCTACGATCGCCGGCATGGATCGACACGTGCCCAGCGGCCTCGGCCCCGTGGACAGCCATGCCGCCTGGTGCTGGGAGCGGGGCGACGCCGAGCACCACCGGAGCATCCGCCTCCACCCGGCGCATCCCGACCGGAACCTCGCGCTCTACGTCCAGCGGATCGAGGCGGCCGGGTGGCGGCTGGCGGAGCGGACCTACAGTGACGACGGAGCCCACCGCCGCTGCTCGATGCGCTTCGCCCGTACCGTCGGATGAGGCCTGCGGGCCGGTCCCCGGGGACGGCCTCAGGTCAGGCTGCCCAGGGCGTGGAGGCCGGTGCGGCTGCTGCGGTAGACGGTGGAGCCGGCGGCGGCCAGCGAGACGTAGGTGAACTCGGTGCCGGAGCGGAGCTTCTCCGGGGCGTCCTGCCAGCGCGGGCGGCCGGTCGCGAGGTCGAAGGCGAACAGCCGGTCGTCGTTGGTGCCCACGTAGGCGACGCCGTTCGCGGCGGTCATCGAGCTCTCGCCGCGGCCCAGGCCCAGGGTCACGGTGGCCGTCCAGCGCGGCTCACCGGTCTCCGTGTCCATCCCGACCAGGTGCGTTCCGCTGAGGAAGCAGACCGTCCCGTCCGCCGCCGACAGCGGGCAGTTGGTCGCGCCGTGCTGCATGCGCTGCCAGCGCACCCGGCCGGTGGCCGCCTCCAGTGAGCAGACCCAGGTGGTGGTGGCGGTGCCGAGGGAGTACGTGAACAGGACCGCGCCCCGGTGGACGACGGGGGTGCTCCTGACATCGGGGACGGTCTCCTGCACCCAGCGCTGCTCGCCGGTGCGCGCGTCGAAGGCGCGGACCCCGACCCCGCCGGTGTACACGGTGTCGCCGTCGGCGGCCAGGAAGTCCCCGGCGCCCGATGTCCTGCTCCAGCGCGTCTCGCCGGTGGCCGGGTCGTGGGCGTGCAGTGCGCCCCCGTGGACCGCGAACACGGCACCGCCGCCGACGGCGAGCGGCGCCCGCTCCGCGGGCAGTTCGGCCCACTCCGGCACCGGCACCTGCCAGCGCACCTCACCGGTGGCGGCGTCCAACGCCTGCAGCCCGGTCGAGGTGGCCGAGTAGACCGCGCCGTCACCCGCCGCCGACGGGCGGCCGCCCGTGTAGGCGGAGACGGCGTCCGGCGAGTCGACCGCCCGGCTCCAGCGGACGGTGCCGGTGCGGGGGTCGAGCGCGCGCAGGCTGCCGTCGGACCCGGAGACGTAGAGGTCCCGCTGCGGGCCGTCGGCCAGGACGAGCCGCCCGGTCGCGGCCGTCGTGCTCCAGAGCCGGGGGCCGCGCTCGGTGTCCCGGTCCGCCCACCAGCGGGCCCCGCCCGCGACGGCGAGCGCGCCGATGCCGCCCGCCGCGCTCAACAGCAGTCGCCTGCGGTTGATCTGGTTGACCTGGTTGATCTGGGGGCGGGCCTGCGGGTTCTGGGCTGCTGCATCGGGATTCACTCCGTACAGGACTTGGGTACCCGGTCGGATGGTTCCCGGGGCGCGCCCCGGGTGCGGTCGGCGGGGCGGCGGGTGTGCGGAGCACCGTGCGGAACCCGGTGGCGCCCGGTGCGGGAATCGGGGAGGCTCGGGCGCATGGTCTCGGTCTTGCAGAACGTGGCGGTCGACTGCGCGAACGCCTATGAGCTGGCGCGCTTCTGGAGTGAGGTGACGGGCCGACCGCTCGGCCCGGACGACCGGCCCGGGGACGAGGAGGTGGCGGTGATGCTCACGGAGGGCCCGGTCCTGTATTTCAGTCAGGTGCCCGAGCCCAAGGCGGTCAAGAACCGCCTCCACCTGTGCCTGCGCCCGGAGGGCCCGCGCGACCAGGAGGTGGCCCGGCTGCTGGCGCTCGGCGCCACCCTCGTCGCCGACCGCCGCGAGCCGGACGGCGCCGGGTGGGCGGTGCTCGCCGATCCCGAGGGCAACGAGTTCTGCGTGCTCCGCAGCGCGGCCGAGCGGGCCGTCATGGAAGCGGAGGCCTGAGCCGCCGGGGCCGCCGGGGCCGTCGGGGGCGTCGGGGGCGCAGTGGCCCTCCGGGCCCGTTGGCGGCCGGGGTCAGTAGAGGTACGGCTCGCCGATGAGGGTCGCGCCGACCTGGGCGGCCAGCCACTCGGCGTGGATGTCGTCGCCCGCGTGGAGGTAGAGCACGTGGTGCGGCGTCCAGGGGTGCTCGAGGTCCTCGGCCTCGTGGTGGGTGTTGACCTGGAGGTGGGCGTGGTTCCAGGTCTGCGACAGTCCGAGTGCGGGCACGGCCGGCCAGCAGAGGTCGTTCCAGTGGACCTGGAGGCGGTCCTGGACGCGCAGGAGCGCATGCGCGGCCTTGCGCGCGTGCCGGGGGGTGGGGAGTTCGAGCTCGATGCTGTAGGAGCCCCCGAACGGGAGGGGGGAGTCCCCGGGCGTCTCCGCGTCCTCCCTGATCCGCGGGTGGACGCGGGCTTCCGGAACGGCCGCCAGCAGCTGTCGCAGCCCCGCCCGACTCGGTGCGGTGACCCGGATCTCGGTGCCGTCGATCTGCTCGGATTCGGCGACGGCACCGAGGGCGAGGAGCCGGTCGGCGAGGTCGAAGACGGCGTCGAGATCGGGGGTGCGGAGCAGCGGGAAGACGAGGTTGTGCGACATGCCGCCCAGTACTACCGGGCGTGGCCGTGGATCACCAGCGGATATGCCGCGCCCGGACGACCGGACGGCCCTCCGCTCCTCACTACGGCCGTAGTGTGTGCGACGACAGCTGCAGTGTCGCCAGTTCCTCGGTCGTCAGTACGAGTCCGGCCGCGGCGGCGGAGTCGCGGACGGAGGCGGGGCGGCGGGCGCCGGGGATCGGCAGGACGGCGGGGGAGCGGGCGAGGTGCCAGGCCAGGCAGACCTGCTGGGGGCTGACGCCCCGGGCGCGGGCGAGGGCGTGGAAGGGGGTGTCGGTCGCCGGTGCGGTGGCCCCCGGATCGTCGACGGCGCTGGCGGAGATGCCGCCGAGGGGGCTCCAGGGGAGGAAGGTCAGGCCGAGTTCGGTGCACAGGTCGAGGGTGTCCTGGGTGGCGGTGTACGCCGGGGAGAAACGGTTCTGCACGGAGACCAGGTGCGGGCCGAGGATCTCCCGGGCGGTGCGGATCTGCGCACAGTCCACATTGGAGACGCCGACCAGCCGGACCGTCCCCGCGTCCACCAGCTCGCGCAGCGCGCCGACCGAATCGGCGAAGGGCACCGCCGGGTCGGGCTTGTGCAGCTGGTAGAGGCCGATGGCCTCGACGCCCAGCCGCGCGGCCGAGGCCCGGGCGGCCCGGCGCAGGTGGCGCGGGTCGCCGTCGACCGTCCAGCTGCCGTCGCCGGGGCGCCCCCGCCCGCCCTTGGTCGCCACCAGCACCTCGTCCGTGCCGCCGCCGTACGCGGCCAGGGCACGGGCGACCAGGCGCTCGTTGTGGCCGACCTCGTCCGCGTGCAGGTGGTAGGAGTCGGCGGTGTCGATCAGCGTCACGCCCGCGTCCAGGGCGGCGTGCACGGTGGCGACGGCCTGCTCCTCGGCCGGGCGGCCCTCGACCGACAGCGGCATCGCGCCGAGGCCGATGGCGCCGAGGCCGATGCCACCGATCCGGCGGGTGGCGGGAGTTGCGGAGAGCGTGCTCATGCGTGGGCCTCCTTGACGGCCTGGGGCAGCCAGTCGGTGACGGGGGAGAAGCGGAAGCCCTGGTGGGCCGCCCGGCCGGTATCCATCGCGTAGCAGCGGTCGAAGGAGAACGGGGAGTGGGACCCGCCCGCACCGGCGACGGTCAACTCCGGCTCCAGGCCGACCACCTGGCCGACCACGGTGGACAACTCCCTTACGTCCAGGGCCTCCGGTGAGGCCGCGTTGACCGGGCCGGTGAAGTCCGCCCGCGCGGCCCAGGCCAGGAACCGGGCGATCTCCGGCGCGTGGACGAAGGACGCGCGCTGCGGCGACGGGTGCACGGCCACCGGCAGTCCGCGCCCGATCCGCTCCACGTAGTGCGCCAGCCGCCCGGTGAAGTCGGCGCCGCCGAGGACGTGCGCGGTGCGGACGGTGACCAGGTCGAAGGGGGCCAGCCGGGTGAGCAGGGCCTCCGCCTGGCGCTTGCCCTCGGCGTAGTGGTCCGACCGGAACTCCGGCTCGGACCAGGGGAGTTGCAGATCCACCCGCTCGGCCGACAGGTCGAGCGCCTGCTCCGGCAGCGGTGCGCCGCCGGGGCGGCCGAGGTGGGCGTAGACCTCGACGGTGGAGGTGAGCAGGTAGCGCGGGGTGCGGTCGGCGAACACCCGCGCGGCGACGGCCGCCTGGACGGGCGTGTAGCAGACCTGGTCCACGACGGCGTCGAAGCGCCGGTCGCCGAGCGCGGCGTTCAGCGCGGCCTCGTCGTCGCGGTCGGCGCGCAGGTGGGTCACGCCGTGCGGGGCGGGGGCCGAGCCGCGGTTGACCACCGTCACCGCCGCGCCCGTGTCACGGAGCTCCTCGATCAACTGCCTCCCGAAGTAGCGGCTCCCGCCGATCACGCACACGTCCATCGTCTCGATCCCCTCTGCCGGGCCCGGTTCCGTACCGTGCCGTCCCCACCGTGTCGCCCCGTCGTCTGCGGGTCGGCTTCGCTGGTCAGCCTGCCGTGAACCCGACGACAGCAGTAGTGTCGGGCTGGAGCCACCGTCATAAGGAGAACTGTTGATCGACGTCCAGCGGCTGGCCGTACTGCGGGAGGTCGCCCGCCGCGGCAGCTTCAACCAGGCGGCGCGGACCCTGCACTGCACGCCCTCGGCGGTCTCCCAGCAGGTCGCCGCACTGGAACGAGGCCTCGGCGCGCCCGTCGTGGAGCGCTCCACCCGGGGCGTCACCCTCACCGACGCGGGCCGCCTCCTGGTCGAGGCCGCCGACGCGATCGCCGCCGAACTCACCGACACCCGGCAGCGCATCGACCGGCTGACCGCCGAACGGACCGCCCTCACCATCGCCACCTTCGCCAGCGGCGGCCGCCGCCTGCTGCCCGCGGCACTCGCCGCCTTCGCCGCCGACCACCCCGAGGTGGAACTCACCGTCCTGGAGGCCGAACCGGAGGAGAGCCTGCCCGCCGTCCGCGAAGGCCGGGCCGACCTCGCCCTCGCCTACCACCTCGACGGGCCGCCGCCCAGCCGCCCCGGCGACCGCTCCGGCCTGGACTGGACCCCGCTCGGCGCGGACCCGCTCCGGGTCGTCCTGCCCGCCCGGCACCCGGCCGCGATCCGCTACCGGGACCGCCCCGAGCCGCCCCACCTGGCCGAACTCGCGGACCAGCGCTGGATCCTGGGCTGCCGCAAGTCCGCCGGCCAGCTGGCCCGCTACGCCGCCCTGGCCGGCGTCGAGCTGCGGATCTCCTGCACCGCGACCGACTACGAGTTCGCCCAGTCCCTGGTCCGCGGCGGGATCGGCATCGCCCTCATCCCCGAGATCGGCCTCGCCCCGCACCCCGACCTGGTCGCCCTCCCCCTCGCCGAACCCGGTCCCCGCCGCCACCTCGGCCTCGCCCTCGCCCGCCGCCGCCGGGGCCACCCCGCCCGCCTGGCCGAAGACCTGGCCTCCCGCCTCGCCGGGGGAGCGGCGGGCGGGTCCGCCGCCCAGGCATCGGCCGCCTCCTGACCCGACGGGCCTTCGCGGCCCTTCGTCCAGCGGCGGTTCACCGCCGGGTACTGAGGCGGCCGCCCGGGGGATGCCGCCGGCCGGGGAGTCCGGCCCCGGGGGAGAGGCCGCGCCGGGCGCGAATGCGCCGGCCCGGCCTTCCCGGACGCGTCAGAATGACCGTCATGCAGGCGATCACCGAGCACATCGAGCACATGGCGGCCCGACTGGCCGAAGTCCCGGGCGTGGTGGGGGTGATGCTCGGCGGCAGCCGGGCGCGCGGGGAGCACCGCCCGGAGTCCGACTGGGACCTCGGCGTCTACTACCGGGGTGAACTCGACCTCGCCGCCCTGGGGGAGCTGGCGGGCCCCGGGGTCGAGGTCGCCGGGCCCGGCGGCTGGGGGCCGTGGGTGAACGGCGGGGCGTGGCTGCGGGTCGACGGGGTCGCCGTGGACTGGATCCTGCGGGACCTCGACCGGGTCGAGCGGGTGTGGGCGGACTGCCGCGCGGGCCGCTACGAGGTCGGCGTGCAGGCCGGGCACCCGCTCGGGTTCTGGTCACCCTGCTACGTCGGGGAGCTCGCGCTCGGTCGCGTACTCGCCGACCCGACAGGGGAGTTGGCCGCCCTCCGGGCCCAGGTCGGGGAATATCCCGAGCCGTTGCGGGCGGCCCTGACGGCCAGGGCCTGGGAGGCGGAGTTCCTGGTCGGCGCCGCGGCGAAGGGCGCGGGTCGGGGCGACGTCCTGTACGTGTCGCTCTGCCTCTCCCGGGCGGTCGGCGTGCTGGTGCAGGCGCTGTACGCGCGGGACCGGCGCTGGTGCCTGAACGAGAAGGGTGCGCTGGCCGTCGCCGGTCGACTCGACGGCGTGCCGGCCGACTTCGACGCCCGGGTGCGTCAACTGCTGGGCTCCGCCGGGGAGACGCCCGGGGTGCTGACCGCGACGGTGGAGCGGGCACGGCAGTTGGTCGGGGAGGTGGTGGCGGTCCTGCGCGGATGACCGCACGCGCTCCCCGCCACTCTCAAGCTATAGCGCACGGGGGGTCTTGCCGCAAGGCCCCGGTCGTGCCGCAGAATCTCCCACTCCAGGGCGGCCCCTGGGGAGAACGGGAGGAATGTCAGGATGCGAGTGGTGCTCTCCACCTATGGTTCGCGCGGTGACGTCCAGCCGCTGGCGGGACTCGCGGTGAAGCTGCGGGAACTCGGCGTGCCGGTGCGGGTGTGTGCTCCGCCGGACGAGGAGTTCGCCCGGCGGCTGGCCGTCGACGGGGTCGAGCTGGTGCCGGTCGGGCCGGCCGTGCGGGCGGCCGTGAAGGGGACGCCACCGGCGCCCGGGGACTTCCCCCGACGGGTGGCCACGATGGTCGGGCAGTTCCACGAGGCCGTCGCGGCGACCGCCGGGCCGGGGGACACGGTGGTGGCCACCGGGCTCTTCCCGGCGGTGGCCGGCGCCCAGGCGGCGGCCGAGGCGGTCGGCGCCCGCTTCCGCTACGTCGCCCTCCAGCCGATCATGCTGCCCTCCCCGCACCACCCGCCGTTCGAGTACCCGGGCCACCCGTTCCCGCCGGGGGTGACGGACAACCGGGCGCTGTGGCAGGACGACATCCGCACCATGAACGCGCTGTTCCGTGAGCCGGTGAACGCCCTCCGGGCCTCGGTGGGCCTGCCCACCGTGGCCAATGTGCGCGACCACGTCCTCACCGATCACCCCTGGCTGGCCACCGACCGACTCCTCGGCCCGTGGCCGGAGTTCGCCGGGAGCACGGTCGTCCCGACGGGGGCCTGGCTGCTGCCCGACCACCGCCCGCTGCCCGCCGGGCTGTCCGCCTTCCTGGACGCCGGCGAGGCCCCGGTGTACGTGGGCTTCGGCAGCATGCCGATGCGCGGCGCCCCCGACGCGGCGCGCGACGCGGTCGCGGCCGCGCGGACCCTGGGGCGGCGGGTGGTGCTCGCCCGGGGCTGGGCGGAGCTGGCCCTCGCCGACGGCGGGGACGACTGCTTCGCCGTCGGCGAGGTCAACCAGCAGGCGCTGTTCCCCCGGGTCGCCGCCGTCGTCCACCACGGCGGCGCGGGCACCACCACCGCGGCCGCCCTGGCCGGGGCCCCGCAGGTGGTGGTGCCGCAGATGGTCGACCAGCCCTACTGGGCGGGCCGCGTCGCCGAGTTGGGGATCGGCGTGGCCCACGACGGGGCCGTCCCCACCGTCGATTCGCTGACCGACGCACTCCGAGCGGCGCTGGCCCCGGCGGTCGCCGCGCGGGCGACGGCGCTCGCGGGCGAGGTCCGTACGGACGGGACGGAGGTGGCGGCGAAGCTGTTGCTGGGCTGACGACGCCGGGCGGGACCAGGAGTTCAGGACGCCAGGCGGTCAGGACGCCGGAACGGCAGGAGGTCGGGACTCAGGAGGTCAGGAACTGCGACCCCGCGTCCGGGACCTTGGCGCCGTTGCGGTCGAAGAACTCCCACAGCTTGGCCTTCTTGCCCGCCGGCCTGGCCACCACCGCCTGGCGCAGCGGCAGGTCGCCCACGGTGACGATGGTCGGCTCGGTGACGCTCCCGTCCGTCCAGGTGACCTTCACCCGGGCGATGTCCGGGCCGAGGCCCAGCGCGACGATGTCGCCCGGCGCCACGGTGTCGCCCTTGCCGCGGGCGCCCTGCAGGCCGCCGGCGATGTACGCGCCGTCGCGGGGGTCGAGCTTGCCGGGGGCGGGGGTGATGCCCTCGGAGTCGTGGCTCTGCCGGACCCCGTCGACCGTGAAGTAGGTGTTGATGACGTCGGAGCCCGCGTCGTAGTACCGGTCGACGTACTCCGGGGTGGGCTTGCCCACCGCCGCGTCGTACGGGCTGCGCTCCTGCCAGACGGCGAGGGCCTGCTCGTACGCCCGGTCCTTGGGCGCCGTCGGCCAGACCGCCTGCCACAGCTTCCACTCCTTGCCGTCCGCCGTGGTGCCCTGCCCGATCACCACCCGGAGCGGGGTGAACGGGTCCCGCGCGGCCGGGGCGGTGGGCGTGCCCGCCGTGGGGGTCGGCGGGCCGCCGGTGCCGGCGCCGTGGCCGGTGCCCGCGGCGACCAGCGGCTGGGAGGCGGCCGGGGCCGGCCGCAGCTGGCTGATCGCCCCGCCCGCCAGCAGTACCGCCGAGGCCAGCGCCACGGCGCCGACCACCGTCCGGCGGCGGCGCCGGATCCGCCGGCCGCCCGCCACGATGTCCGCCACCGGCACCGGTCCGATCCGCGCCGTCGACGCCGCCTCGGCCAGGCCCAGCCCGACCCACAGATCGGTGTCCTTGCCCGCTTCCGGGTTCTCCATGGTCATACCGCCCCTCCGATCTCAGTCCTGTCCATCGGTTCCACCAGCGCCGAGACCTGCCGCAGCTTCCCGATGCCCTTCGCCGCGTGGCTGCGCACCGCGCCCACCGAGCAGCCCATCGCCAGTGCCGTCTGGCTGTCGCTCAGGTCCTCCCAGTAGCGGAGCACCACCGCCTCGCGCTGGCGCGGCGGCAGGGTGGCGAGCGCGGCCAGCAGCGCGCCGCGCTGGTCGGAGCGGGCGAAGCCGTCCTCCGGTCCCGCCGCGTCCGGCACCGCGTCGACCAGCAGCTCCGGCGGGCGGCGGCGCCAGCGACGGGCGTGCTGGTTCACCAGGATCCGCCGCACGTAGGCGTACGGATCGTCGGCCCGGCGCACCTTCGACCAGGCCGCGCAGGCCTGTTCCGCCGCCGACTGCACCAGGTCCTCGGCCGCGTACTGCTCGCCGGCCAGCAGGAACGCCGTCCGCACCAGCCGTGGCCAGGCCGCGACGACGAACGTCTGGAACTCCTCGTCCCGTGCGCTCTTCGGTTCTCCCATGAGCACCTCCTCACCCACCAAGAGCCCACCCGGGGCCGGAAGCGCTTACTCCGCGGCGAAAGGGTTCGCGCCCCACCCTTCGCGCGGCTACCATCCGCCGCATGATCCTCTCCCATGACGATTCAGGTGCCGGACCGGCCGTCCTCCTGCTGCACTCCGCGGTGTGCGACCGGCGGATGTGGGACGGGCAGTGGCAGGCCCTGCTCGACGCCGGCCACCGTGTCGTCCGCTGCGACTTCCGCGGCTTCGGCGAGACGCCGCTCGCCGACGGGCCGTACGCCGCCGGCGCCGACGTCCTCGCCCTGCTCGACCACCTGGGCATCGACTCCACCGCGGTGGTCGGCGCCTCGTACGGCGGGCGGACGGCCCTGACGGTGGCGGCGCTGCGCCCGCAGGCGGTCACCGCGCTGGCCCTGTTCGGCGCGGGCCTCCCGGGCCGCCAGCCCTCCGAGGCCCTGCGGGCCTTCGGCGCCGAGGAGGAGGCGCTGGTGGAGGCGGACGACCTCGAAGGCGCCGTCGAGCTCAACGTCCGTACCTGGCTGGGCCCGGAGGCCGACGAGGAGACCCGCGCGTTCGTCCGCCGGATGCAGCGCCACGCCTTCGAGGTGCAGTGGGAGGCGACGGGCGGGCCGGAGCAGGAGGAGACCGACCTCGCCCGGATCACCGCCCCGACCCTGGCCGTCGCGGGCGCCCACGACCTGCCGGACTACCGCGCGATAGCCGCCGAGCTGCCGGGCCTGCTGCCGAACTCCCGGCACGTCCGCCACCTCGAACTGCCCTGGGCCGGCCACCTGCCGAGCCTGGAGCGCCCGGCGGAGGTGACGGCACTGCTGACGGACTTCCTGCGGGAGTCCTCGACGGGCCGGTAGCGGCGCGGTGGTGCGTGTGCGGCGATGCGGCCCGGGGCGGCTCCGGTGAGTATCGGCCAGGGGGCGAAAAGGCCGGACTCGAACGTGTGTCGGGGGCCATCATGGACGGGTGCACTTCACCTCGGAGACCAGCTCGGACGGCGTCCTGGAACGCCCCTTCGTCCTCGACGGCGTGCCCGGCGTGCTCTGGCAGCCGGACGGCTCCGGCCCCGTCCGCCCGCCCGGCCGGGGCGGTTCTGACGGCCCCGACGGCTCCGACGGCCCGCCCGGCCCTGTCGGCCCCGACAGCCCTCCGGGGCCCGGCGGGCGGCCGCTGGTGCTGCTCGGACACGGGGGCGGGCAGGACCGGTGGGGGCCGCGGGAGCGGGCGCTGCGCTGCGCGCGGCGGTACGGGTGGGCGGCGGTGGCGATCGACGCGCCCGGGCACGGCGAGCGGGCGCGCACCGCGCAGGACGAGCGGTTCGCCAGCGAGATCGGGCAGTTGCTGGCGGCCGGGCGTCCGCTCAGCGCGTGGGTGGCGCGGCACACGGCGGCGCTCGCGGAGCGGGCCGTGCCGGAGTGGCGGGCGGTGCTGGCCGCCCTGGCGGACGCGACGGGGGAGGGCCTGGGGCCGGTCGGCTACTGGGGGTTGTCGCTCGGCACGGTGATCGGCGTCCCGCTCGCGGCGGTCGAACCCCGCATCGTGGCCGCGGTGTTCGGTCTGGCGGGGAACGCCGCACTGGCGGAGGCGGCCGGGCGGGTGACCGTGCCGGTGGAGTTCGTCGTCCAGTGGGACGACGAACTCCAGCCGCGCGAGGGCGCGTTGGCGCTGTACGGGGCGCTGGGATCGCGGGAGAAGACGCTGTACGCCAACTCCGGGGGCCATCTGGCGGTGCCCGGGTTCGAGGCGGCGGCCTCGGAGGCCTTCCTGCTGCGCCACCTCGGCGGCGGGGCGCCGGCGCCGGCCTGATCGGAACCGTGTGCGTCGACGCCCCGATCCGACCACACTTCCGTCACATCGGCCCGGTGCTTCACAGCATTCCCACAGTTTCCGCTGTCCGTATTGCCGGGATCGGCGGAATTTGTCAAGAATTACTTGGCATGGTCATATTCCGGTGCTTGTCGAGGGCGAGTAAAACTTCGCAAAGAATTGCTCTGTCCAACCACTCCTCCGGGCGTTGATTTCAACAGAATGTTGCAGCTCAGCGGCCCTGTCGTCACCCACCGTCGATTTGGCGTGACCCATCGCGCCCATCCCGCTCCGCAATCCGCAGGAGTACGGTTCCCAACGAATCGCCGAACGGGCTCCCGAGCAATCTCCCGAGCCCCCTCGGCCGTACCGGGGAATTGGTGCGCCGCATGGGTCTGCAAAAGGGTGGGGAAGGAGCCCCGGAAGGGGCGCGGCCGGCTGTCCGTCCGATATCCGTCACATTGGTCGTCGACGTCCTGCGCGGTGTCGCCCAGGTCGATTTCATGCCGTCCGCCGTGTGCGGACTCCTCTTCGTCGTCGCACTGTTCGCCGCCGGCTGGCAGTACGGCCTCTACGGCCTGCTGGGCAGCGCCGTGTCCACCGCCGCCGGGTACGGTCTCCGGCTGCGGCGGGACACCGTCGAGGCGGGGCTGACCGGGTACAACGGATGCCTGGTGGCGCTCGGTTGCGCGGTGTTCCTCGGCCCGGGCCACCCGGCCACGGTCGTGGTCGCGGTGCTCGGCGCGGTGGTCGCCGTGGTGGTGACCGTCGGGCTCGGGGCGCTGCTGGAAGGGCGCGGACTGCCCGCGCTGACCGCGCCGTTCTGCCTGGTCGCGACGGCCGTCACGGTGGCCGCGCCCGGGTTCCGGCGGCTGTGGCCGGCGGGCGGCGCCCCGGCCGCGCTGCCCGTACCGGCCGCCGGCGGCACCGGACTGAGCTGGGAACAGCTCTGGCACGGGTTCTTCGCCAACATCGGCCAGGTCTTCTTCATGCCCCAGTGGTACGTCGGCCTGCTGTTCCTGGCCGGGCTGTTCGCGGCCGGCCGGCTCGCCGGGCTGATGGCCTGCGTCGGCAGCGCCACCGGACTGCTCACCGCCTGGGCGTTGGGGGCGCCGGCCGGGGCCGTCGGGCAGGGGCTGCTCGGCTACAGCGGCGTGCTGGTGGCGCTGGCGCTGTGCGGGGTGTTCGTCGCCCCGGACGGCTGGAGCGCGGCCTACGCCGTGCTCGGCGCGGCGGCCGCCACCGTGCTGACCCCGGCGCTCGGCGCGGTCACCGCGCCGTTCGGCGGCCACGCCTTCACGTGGCCGTTCGTCCTGACCACCCTGCTGTTCCTGGCGGCGGTGCCGGGGATTCCCCGACTGCGTCGGATCTGAACCCGTAGTCGCCCTAACCTGGTATTCCGTCGGCCAACTCCCCTGCAATTCCTATGACTTGCATTTCGTCGGATTCTCGGAAAGGAGAAGTGGTTCCGATGAACCTCTCCCCGCGTGAGATGGACAAGCTCTACATCTACGTCGTGGCCGATCTGGCCCGCAAACGCCGCGACCGCGGCGTCAAACTCAACTACAGCGAGGCCTGCGCGCTGATCAGCGAGGCCATCATGGAGGGCGCCCGGGACGGCCGCACCGTCGCCGAGTGCATGGAGATCGGCAAGCAGGTCGTCAGCAATGCCGAGGTCATGCCCGGCGTCCGCGAGATGCTGCCGCTGCTCCAGGTCGAGGCCGCCTTCCTGGACGGCACCAAGCTGGTCTCCTGTCACGACCCGGTCGGTGCCTGACCCATGACCGCACCACAGCCCGCCACCGTCGTGCTGGCCGGCGGGCACGAGAGCGACGGCGGCCGCGACCTGGCCGCCCTGGTCGGGCCCGGGCAGGGGGCGTGCGAGCCCGCCGGGCACCGGCAGGGCCACGCCGGGCAGGGGCAGGCCGGGCAGGGACAGGGCCACGCCGGGCAGAGACAGGCCGGGCAGGGACACGCCGCGCACGGGTACACCGTGCACGCGGCGGCCGCCGCCGGACGCCCGCTCGCCGAAGCCGTCCGGTCCGCCCTGGCGGCCGGCGACGGACCGGTGTGCGTCGTCCCGATGACCCTCGGCCGCGACCCGAAGCTGATCGCCGACACCGCCCGCGCCCTGCGCTGGCTCGCCGCCGGCGAGGGCCGCGGACGGCTCGCGCTCACCGCGCCCTTCGGCGCCGCCGAGCACCTGATCGGCTGGCTGCGCGCCGCCACGGCCACGGCCGGCGACGAGGACGCCGTCCTGGTCACCGCCCCGGCGGCCGGGCCCTTCGAGGACGCCGAACTGTTCCGGATCGCCCGGCTGGTCCGCCAGTACGGGCGCCACCACCGGGTCGAGGTCGCCTTCACCGGCGGCGACCCCGACCCGGCCGCGGGCGTCGAACGCTGCCGACTGCTCGGCGCCGAGCGGATCACGGCCGTCCCAGCCTCCTTCGGACCGGCCCTGCCCGCCGGCCTGATCCCCACCCCGCCCGGCGAGCACGTCCGGGACTGCGGCCCGCTGCTGCGCCCGTCCGCGATCGCCGGGGTGGTCGCGGCCCGCACGGCGGCGGCGCTGCACCTGCTCGGCCACGGCGAGGACGGCATCCTGGCCGGCCTCGACGCCGAGCACGGACACGGCTACGCCCACAGCCACGGCCCGGGCGAGGCGCACCACAGCCACCCGCACGCCCCCACGCACCCCCACCCCCACCCCCACGCACCAGCACCTGCACGAACCCCCCACTGAACCGGCAGAGAGGAAGGCCAGCCATGTCCGGTGGCGCTGCATACCTGTACGGCGACGACCCGGTGGAGATCAACGCCGGCCGAGCCAAGGCCACGATCACGGTCAGCAACACGGGCGACCGCGCGATCCAGGTCGGTTCCCACTACCACTTCTTCGAGGCCAACCGCGCCCTCGACTTCGACCGCAACGCGGCCTTCGGCAAGCACCTCGACATCCCGGCCGGCACCGCCGTCCGCTTCGAGCCCGGCGACACCAAGGACGTCACCCTGGCCGAGTTCGGCGGGCACCGCCGCCTGGTCGGTTTCAGCAACCTGACCGACGGCGGCACCACCGCGCGCGACACCCGGGCCCGGGCCATCGACCGGGCCATCGCCCGCGGCTTCAAGGGCACCAACCTCGACCTCAAGGACGACGACCTGCACGGCAGGGACTTCCACACCCGGACCCACTCGGAGGGCGACCGCTGATGGCCATGCTGTCCCGCAAGCAGTACACCGACCTGTTCGGCCCCACCGTCGGTGACCGCTTCCACCTGGCCGACACCAACCTCGTGGTCGAGGTCGAACAGGACTTCAACCAGGGCCACTACGGCGACGAGGCCGTCTACGGCGGCGGCAAGGGCATCCGCGACGGCATGGCCCAGGACCCGGCCGCCACCTCGGTGCAGGGCGCGCTCGACCTGGTGATCACCAACGTCGTCGTGCTGGACCCGGTGCTCGGCGTGGTCAAGGGCGACATCGGCGTCAAGGACGGCTTCATCACCGCCGTCGGCAAGGCCGGCAACCCGCACACCCAGAGCGGGGTGCACCCGAAGCTGGTGATCGGCCCCGGCACCGAGGTGATCTCCGGTGAGCACCTGATCGCCACCGCCGGCGGCATCGACACCCACATCCACTTCATCGCCCCGCAGCAGGCCCAGGAGGCGCTGAGCAACGGCATCACCACCCTGATCGGCGGCGGCACCGGCCCGTCCGACGGCACCAACGGCACCACCTGCACCCCCGGCCCGTGGAACATCGGGCGGATGTACCAGGCGGTCGAGGACCTCCCGGTCAACGTCGGCCTGCTCGGCAAGGGCAACGGCTCGCTGCCGGGCGCGCTGCGCGAGCAGGTCGAGGCCGGGGTCTGCGGGCTCAAGGTGCACGAGGACTGGGGCAGCACCCCGGCGGCGATCGACAGCGCGCTGCGCGTCGCCGACGAGTACGACGTGCAGGTGGCCATCCACACCGACACCCTCAACGAGTCCGGCTTCTTCGAGGACACCCTGTCCGCGATCGACGGCCGCACCATCCACACCTTCCACACCGAGGGCGCGGGTGGCGGCCACGCCCCCGACATCATGCGGATCGCCGGCGAGCCCAACGTGCTGCCGTCCTCCACCAACCCGACCCTGCCCTACACCGTCAACTCGGTGGACGAGCTGCTCGACATGGTGATGGTCTGCCACCACCTCAGCCACGACATCCCCGAGGACGTCTCCTTCGCCGACTCCCGGGTGCGCGCCGAGACCATCGCCGCCGAGACCGTGCTGCACGACGAGGGCGTCATCTCGATCTTCTCCTCCGACTCGCAGGCCATGGGCCGGATCGGGGAGTCCTTCACCCGCGCCTTCCAGACCGCCCACCACTGCAAGGCGCAGCGCGGCAAGCTGGCCGGCGACAGCGAGCGCAACGACAACTTCCGGGTGCTGCGCTACCTTGCCAAGCTCACCATCAACCCGGCGATCGCCTCCGGCACCGCCGAGCACCTCGGCTCACTGGAGCCCGGCAAGCTCGCCGACATCGTGCTGTGGCCGATCAACTCCTTCGGCGCCAAGCCCAAGCTGGTCATCAAGGGCGGCCTCATCAACTGGGCGCTGATGGGCGACCCCAACGCCTCGCTGCCGACCCCGCAGCCGGTCTACTACCGGCCCATGTACGGGGCGTTCGGGCGGGCCAAGCAGGCCACCCGGATCACCTTCATGTCCCAGGCCGCCGTCGACCTCGGGGTGCCGGACCGGCTGGGACTGGACAGCCGGGTGCTGCCGGTGCGGCACTGCCGCTCGGTCGGCAAGCAGCACATGGTGCGCAACGACGCGCTGCCGAAGATCGCGGTCGACCCGGAGACGTACAAGGTCACCCTGGACGGTGAGCCGGCGACCATCGAGCCGGCCCGTGAACTGCCGCTCAACCACCTGTTCTACCTCGCGTGAGCGGCGCCGACCCGGGCCCGGCGGACGCGGGCCCCACCCACGCGGGCCCCACCCACGCGGGCCCCACCCACGGCCCGGCCGACGCGGGCCCTGGCGACGCGGGGCTGGACGCCCTGCTGGTCAGCCTCCAGCTGACCGACTCCGCCTTCCCCAGCGGCTTCTACACCCTCTCGCACGGTCTGGAGGGCTACGCCCAGGCCAAGGCCGTCACCGCCGACACCATGCCCGGGCTGCTCACCGACCTGCTGCGGCACAGCGTCGGACCGGCCGACGCCACGGCGCTCGCCCTGGCCCACCGGGCCGCCGCCGCCGGGGACTGGGAGCTGCTCGCCGAGATCGACCGGCGGCTGCACGCCACCAAGCTCAACCGCGAGCTGCGGCTCGCCGCGACCCGCACCGGGCGCCAACTCCTCGACATCGCGAGGGAGTCGGTGGGCGGTGAGCCGCTGGAGCGGTACGCCGCCCTGGTGGCCGACAAGCGCGCCCCCGGCTGCCAGGCGGTGGCCGCCGGGGTCGCCCACGCCTCGGCCGCCGTCCCGGTCCACCAGGCCGTCGCCAGCGACCTGTTCGCCTTCTGCACCAGCTTCGTCGGCGCCGCGCTGCGGCTGCGGCTGACCGACCACCGCAAGGCGCAGGTGGTGCTGCGGGCCGCCGCCCCGGTCATCCGCGAGGTGGTGGCGGACGCACTGGTACGGGAGTTGGCGGACCTCGGCGGCTGCGTACCCGTCGCGGACGCGATGTCCGGACGGCACGAACGGGCCGAGGCCCGGCTCTTCGCGAGCTGAACACACCTACGAACGGAGAGACACCATGACCGAGAACGTGCTCCGGGTGGGCATCGGCGGCCCGGTCGGCTCCGGCAAGACGGCGCTCATCGAGGCGCTGGTGCCGGTGCTGATCGAGCGCGGCCACCGCCCGGCGGTCATCACCAACGACATCTACACCCAGGAGGACGCCCAACACGTCCGCCGCACCCTCGCCGGAGTGCTCGACCCGGAACGGGTGGTCGGCGTCGAGACCGGCGCCTGCCCGCACACCGCCGTGCGCGACGACCCGACCATGAACCTGGCCGCCGGGGCCGAGATGCTGGAGCGCTTCCCCGACGTCGACACCCTGCTGTACGAGTCCGGCGGCGACAACCTGACCCTGACGTTCAGCCCGGTGCTGGTCGACCTCTTCCTGTTCGTCCTCGACACCGCCGAGGGCGAGAAGATGCCCCGCAAGCGCGGCCCGGGCATCACCGAGTCGGAGCTGCTGGTCATCAACAAGATCGACATCGCCCAGTACGTGCGCGCCGACCTCGGCGTCATGGAGTCCGACGCCCGGCGGGTCCGCGAGGGCGGCCCGGTGGTGCTCACCAACTGCCTGACGGGGGAGGGGCTGGAGGAGATCGCGACCTTCCTGGAGACCTTCCGGAAGGTCCCGGCATGACGGTGGCGGCGCGGGCCCCCGAGGGGGAACGGCCGGTGCCCCGGCTCGACCCCCGGCACTACGAGCCGGCCCGGGTCCCGCACCTGGTCCGGCGGCACGCCGGGACACCCGACACCCTCGCGGTCGGGCGCCCCGGCAAGGTCGGGCTGCTGGAACTGGCCTTCGAGCGGATCGGCGGGCGCACCGAACTCACCGGCCACTACCAGAAGTCGCCGCTGCAGATCATGCGCCCGCTGTACTTCGACCCGGCCCGCCCCGACCTCGCCGTCACCCTGCTGATGTCCACCGGCGGCGGCATCCTCCAGGCCGACCGGCTGCGCACCGACATCCGCTGCGGGGCCGACACGGCGGTCCACCTGACCACCCAGGCGGCCACCAAGGTCTACCGGATGGAGTACGACTACGCGACGCAGCTGGTCAACCTGGAGGCCGGGCCCGGCGCGTACGTGGAGTACCTGCCCGAGCCGGTGATCCCCTTCGTCGACTCGCGCCTCTACCAGCGCACGGTGCTCACCGTGGATCCGGGGGCGACCGTCCTGGCCGGGGAGACCGTCCTCGCCGGCCGCCTCGCCCGGGGCGAGCGCAACGCCTACCAGGTCTTCGCCTCCGACCTCGAAGTACGGCGCCCCGACGGCGAGTTGGTGGCCCTGGACACCGTCCGGCTGGAGCCCGCCGGGGCCGGCGTCACCGGCCCCGCCGTACTCGGCGGCCACGACGTGATGTCCAGCCTCTACGTGCTCAGCCCGCTCGCCCCCGCCGCCCGGATCGCCGACGCGCTGCACGAGGCCCTGGCCGGCCGGGGCCTGCTGTACGGGGTCAGCGTGCTGCCGCAGGACGGCGGCGCCTGGCTGCGGCTGCTCGACTCCGACACCCGCGCCTGCGCCGCCGGCCTGCGGGCCGCCTGGGACGCCGTCCGGCGGCTGCTGATCGGCGTGCCGGCGCCGGAGCTGCGGAAGACCTGACGGGGCCGGGGGGCTCGGCGGCCCCGGGGTTACTAGTGGCCCTGGACCCGGCCGACCTCGCCGGCGACCCGGGGGCGGCGGCCGTGCTGCGCGAGCGGGTGCTGCGGGAGGCCCGGTCGCTGGCCCGGCTCAACCACCCCCACGTGGTGACGATCCACCACATCGTCGACCGGCCCGAGTACCCGCACCCCTGGCTGGTCATGGAGCTGGTGACCGGCGGCTCGCTGCACGACCGGCTCGCGCGCGGCCCGATGACGCCCCTGGAGGCGGCCCGGCTCGGCCGCGGGGTGCTCTCCGCGCTGAACGCCGCGCACGCGGCCGGCATCCAGCACCGCGACGTGAAGCCCGGCAACGTCCTGCTGCGCCCGGACCGTGGCCTTCGGCGAGAAGCCGCTGGACCTGCGGGCCGTCAACTGGGACGCCCTCCCCGGGCTGCTGCAACGGGCCGACGCCGAACTCGGCATCGCCCACCCGACCAGCCACTACGTGCTCCTGCACGACGCCCAGGGGATGGGCGACACCGAACCGTCACTGCTGGTGTACGTCGCGGACGGCTACGGCGCCGCCTACCTCAGGGCGGACTTCGACGGCACGGTCGTCAAGGCCCACCCGCGCACCTGAGGACCGGTCAGCCGGTCGAGGGCCGGGCCCAGCGCTCCACGAACTTCCGCTGCCAGGGCGTCTCCACGGCGTGCCGGCTGTAGTGCTCCCGCACGTACCCGACCGCCTCCGCCGCCGGCACGCCGTCCAGGACGGCGATGCAGGCCAGGGCCGTGCCGGTGCGCCCGCGGCCGCCCGCGCAGGCGAGTTCGACCCGCTCGCCGGCGCAGCGCTCCCAGGCCTCCCGGAAGGCGTCGGCGGCGTCCGTGCGGTCGGCGGGCAGCCGGAAGTCGGGCCAGCGCACCCAGCGGCTCTCCCAGGGGAGCGGCTTCGGTGCGCGCCCGAGCAGGTAGATGCCGAAGTCGGGGCGCGGGCCGGGCGGCAGCGGGTTGCGGACGCCGCGGCCGCGCAGCAGCCGCCCGGAGGGCAGGCGCAGCACGCCCGGGGCGTCGGGGGCCCAACCGGTGCCGGGCGAGTGGTCGGTCATGGTCACTGGTGTCGCCTTTCAGCTGCGGTGGCCGTGCGGTGGCCGTGCGGTGGCCTTGCGGCGGCTTCTGCTGCGGCCTCTCCGGTGGCCTCTGCTGCGCCCTTTCAGAGGTCGGCGTGCCCGACGAGTTCGAGGCAGCGCTCCCACAGCTCGGCCCGGGCCCGCAGGTCGTAGGCCTGGCGGTTGGCGCGGGCCTCGCGCAGCCGGTCGTAGTAGCGGCCGGTGGTGCCGGCCAGGGCCGGGTCGGTGACCAGCCGGTGGGTGGCGGTGACGCCGTCCTCCAGGCTGTCGATGCTGTGGCCGATCTCCCGGAGCACCATCTTGGTGGGCATGTACGTCGACGGGTGGAGGCTGTTGACGGTCACCTCGGCGGCCGGCACCCGGGCGGCGAGCTCCATGCCGCAGGCGATCTGGGCGAGCTTGCTGCGGCAGTACGCGCTGGTGCCGTCGTAGCCGGTCTCCAGCATGAGGTCGTCGAAGTCGATCTCCTGCTGTCCGGCGGAGGCGACGTTGACGATCCGGGCGGGGGCACTGGCGCGCAGCAGCGGCAGCAGTTCGAGGCTGAGCAGGAAGCCGGCCAAGTGGTTCACGGCGAAGCGCAGTTCGTGGCCGTCTGCGCTGGTGCGGCGGGTGCGGCCGTCGGGTTCGCCGGCGCCTATGCCCGCGTTGTTGACGAGGACGTCGAGCCGGCCGGTAGTGGCGCGGACCTCGGCCGCGAGGGCGCGGACCTGGTCCAGCTCGGCGAGGTCGGCGAGCAGGGTGGCCGGGCGGGCGGTCCCGTGGGCCTCGGCCACCTCCCGGGCGGTGCGGTCGAGCCGCTCCCGGTCGCGGCCGTGCAGCAGGAGGGTGGCGCCCTCGCCGGCCAGCCGGTGGGCGAGGGCGCGGCCGAGACCGTCGGTGGAGCCGGTGATGAGGACGGTCCGCGGTGGGGTGGGCGTGGTCATCGGGACTCCTGTCAACGGGTGTGGCGGCGGATCCGGTTCAGGATGCCACGTGCAGCCGAGCGCTGCGGGGCATCCCGGCGCGGTGGGCGAGGGCGGCCGCCTCGCCGCGCGAGCCGACGCCCAACTTGGCCAGGATGTTGGCGACGTGGAACTTCACCGTGGACTCACTGATGTGCAGCTCCGCCGCGATGTCCCGGTTGCGGCGGCCCTGGGCGAGCTGGTCGAGCACCTCCAGTTCGCGCGGCTGGAGCCCGTCCAGCGGGTCGGTGACGGCGGTCGGCGAGGGCAGGCCGAGCGGCAGCTCGACCGTCACGGTGGTGCCCCAGTTGGGGACGGACTCGACCTCGTAGCGGCCGCCGAGCGCGGTGATCCGGTCGGCGGTGCGGTGGACGGCGAGGGCGTCGGCGGCGAGCAGCCCGAGGCCGTCGTCGCGCACCACGGTGCGCAGCGCGCCGTCCGCCGTGAACTGCCAACTCAGGTGCAGCCGACCGGGCTTCTCCTGCTCCATCATCAGCATGACGGCGCACTGCACGGCGGCCCGGGCGGTGTGCGCGGTGTCCGCGGGGATGGACCGGGTGGCGTCGGACGGCGGCGCGAGGTCGAGCCGGACCCCGGTGTGCCGCAGCAGCGGGCGCAGTTCGCGGGCGAGCCGGGCGAAGGCGGCGTCGGCGGGCTCCTCGCTGAGCTCGCGGTCCAGGTCGGCGGCCCGGCGCAGGTCGAGCAGGGCGGTGACGGCCAGGTCGGTGGCGGCCCGGCGGGCGGCCCGGTCGTCCAGGTCGGCCGAGCGCAGCGGCGCCAGGACGGCGGTCAGGGCGGCACTGTGGGTGCCGGTGAACTCGGCGATGGTCCGGGCCCGGGTGACGGCGGCGGTACGGGAGACCAGCGCCTGGCTGGGCGCGGCGTCGGTGGCGCGGTGCTCGGAGTGGGCGATCACCAGCTCGCACACCTGCTGGAGGACGGCGAGCGCGCCGGCCGGCACCGGCGCGGCGTCGCCGCGGACCAGGACCAGCAGCACCTCCTTGTCATCGGCCGGGGCGGCGATCACCACCACCGGCCGGGTCCGGCCCGCCAGTTCGGCCTCACCCTGCCAGGGGCGGCCGGCCGAGGTGCTCCCGGCGGCCCGCTCGGCGAGCCGGGACAGCTCCAGTCCGGAGAGGCCGCCGACCAGCTCGACCGGGCCGTGGGCCTTGGCGGGGGAGTAGGAGCAGACACCGCTGAGATGGGCGATCGCGACGTGCGGGACGAGCGTGCGGACCACCTCCGACAGCCGCGGCACCACCTCGGGCCGGGGCGCGCGCAGCACCTCGACGGCCCGCGCCAGCGCGTCCTCGGGGCGGCCCCAGTGCTCCCGCCAGGCCTCGTCGGGGCCGGGGCCGGCCACCGCGCCCATGCCCGTGTCCATGCCCGTGTCCACGCCCGCGCCCATGGCTGCGTCCGTCCCTGCGTCCACGCCTTCGTACGAGTCCATGCCTGCGTCCATGCCCTTCACCCTAGTTCCGGGGCCACCCTCGGCCGCCCCTCCCTTCGGCCAGGTGGAACTGTCCGAACGGCCGGCCGGAGCCCTGCGGTCGGCGCCGCAGGATGGATCCGTCGGAACGAACGACTCCCGCAACTCCCGGACGGACAACGCCCGGACGAACCAAGGACCTTCCATGACCAAGGCCATCGCCTTCCCCCGGTACGGCGGCACGGACGTGCTGCGCCCGATCGAGCTCGAACTGCCCGCCCCCGGGCCCGGCCAGGTGCGGATCGCGGTCCGCGCGGCGGGCGTCAACCCGCTGGACCACAAGGTGCGCAGCGGCGCGCTGGACGGCTTCTTCCCGGTCACCTTCCCCGCCGTGCCCGGCTACGAGGTCGCCGGGGTGGTGGAGGCGGTCGGCGCGGAGGTGACCGGCTTCGTCCCCGGTGACGAGGTGTTCGGCGCCCTGATGGGCGGCGGCTACGCCGAGCACGCGCTGCTCGACGCCGACCTGCTGGTGCTCAAGCCCGCCGCGCTGAGCTGGGAGGAGGCCGCGGCGATCCCGGTCGCCGCCGAGACCTCCGAGCGGGCCCTGGACGCGCTGGGCGTGCGGCCCGGCGAGACGCTCCTGGTGCACGGTGCGGCGGGCGCGGTCGGCACCCTGCTGCTCCAGTTCGCCCGGGCCCGCGGCATCACCGTGGTCGGCACCGCCGGCGAGGCCAACCACGCGTACCTGCGCGAGCTGGGCGCGATCCCGGTGACCTACGGCGAGGGCCTGGCCGAGCGGGTGCGGGCGGCGGCGCCGGGCGGGATCGACCGGGTGCTGGACGCGGCCGGGAAGGGCGTGCTGCCGCTCTCCATCGAGCTGGCGGGCAGCGCCGAGCGGGTGCTGACAATCGCCGACATCCCGGGCTCGCAGGAGCACGGAGTCCGCTACTCCGGCGGTGCCGAGGGCGGTCGGTCGTACCACGGGCGCGCCTTCGCGGCCGCCCTCGCCCTGCACCGGGCGGGCACCCTGCGGCTGCCGCTGCACCGGGTGCTCCCGCTGGCGGAGGCCGCGCAGGCGCAGCGGATCAGCGAGGACGGGCACGTGCGGGGGAAGATCGTCCTCACGGTCTGAGCGCCGCCTCCGTCCGGGGCCGGACCCACCCGCCGGGCCCCGGGCACACCCGCCGGGCCCCGGGTCAACTCGCCCGGGCCCGTTGGGCGGAAGCCCGGCCGCCCGCCGCCGCGCTCGGTAGAGTCCCGCCATGGTGACTCTGAACGCCGCGGGGCGGCTGGCCGGCCGTTCCTGCGTGGTGACCGGCGCGGCCAGCGGCATCGGCCGGGCCGTCGCGGAACGCTTCGTCCGGGAGGGCGCGTCGGTGGTGGCCACCGACCTGGACGCCGAGGGGCTGGGCCGGCTGGCCGGGCGGTTCCCGGAGGCGGTCAGCACGGTGGCCGGTGACGTGTCCGTCGACGGGGACGCCCGCCGGATGGTCGCGGCGGCCGTCGAACGGCACGGGCGGATCGACGTGTTGGTGGCCAACGCCGGGGTGATCCCGCTGATGGACATCACCGAGGCGAGCGCCGAGGACTGGGACCGGGTGATGGCCGTCGACGGCCGCGGCATGTTCCTCACCTGCAAGTACGCGATCGAGGCGATGCTCGCCCAGGAGCGGCCCGGCGGCTCGATCGTCTGCCTGTCCTCCATCTCGGGCGAGGCCGGCCAGCGCGGCCAGGCGGTGTACGGGCCCGCCAAGTTCGTCGCCTCCGGGCTGACCAAGCACCTCGCCGTGGAATGGGCGGACCGCGGCATCCGGGTCAACGCCGTCGCCCCCGGCACGATCGGGACCGAGCGGGTCGCCCGGCTGCGGGACGAGCCCGGCGGGCCCGAATACCTGGCGGCGATCGAGAAGCTGCACCCGATGGGCCGCCTCGGCGACCCGGCCGAGGTCGCCGCCGCCGTCCTCTTCCTCGCCTCCGAGGAGGCCTCGTTCATCACCGGGGCCGTCCTGCCGGTCGACGGCGGCTACCTGGCGCAGTAGCGGGCGGGGGCGTACGGCCGGTCAGGCGCCGTCACCGGCATGGCGGCCGCATCCCGGCCGCCCCGCCCGTCCTCGCCGTACGGGGGCGTTCGTGAGCGAGCCGCAAAATGGGTGGCGTCCGCCCGTCGCGTCGTGCTGGAGTGGTCGGATGGATCGTGATCATGTACTCGCCCTGTTCGACCAGCGGATCCGGCGCGACGCGCGGCCGGACGACCCCGGCGTCCGCGTCGAGCGCGACGGCGCCGTGGTGCGCCAGGTGGGTGGCGAGCACGCCTGGAACGGCATCGTCTGGTCCGGCCTGGACGAGGCCGGGGCGGACGCCGAGATCGCCGCGCAGGTCGCCCACTTCACCGGGCTGGGCCTGGAGTTCGAGTGGAAGACCTACACCCACGACCGCCCCGCCGACCTCGGCCGGCGGCTGCTCGCGGCCGGGTTCACCGCCGAACCCGACGAGGCGCTGATGATCGCCCGGATCGCGGACCTGCCCGCTGGCGCGGCACTGCCCGAGGGCGTCCGGCTGGAGCCGGTGACCGACGAGGCCGGGGTGGACCTCATGGTGACCGCCAACGAGCTGGCCTTCGAGAGGGAGTCCCCGACACTGCGCGGGCGGCTGCTCGACCACCTCCGGAACGGCTCGGAGACGCTGCTCATGGTCGTCGCGATGGCCGGCGACCAGCCGGTGAGCTCCGCCCGGATGGAACTCACCCCGGGCACCGGCTTCGCCGGCCTGTGGGGCGGCGGCACCGTCCCCGGCTGGCGCGGTCGCGGCATCTACCGCGCCCTGGTCGCCCACCGCGCCCGCCTCGCCGCCGAACTCGGCTACGAGTACCTCCAGGTCGACGCGAGCGACCAGAGCCGCCCCATCCTGGAACGCCTCGGCTTCGCCCGGCTCAGCACCACCACGCCGTACGTCTACCAGCCGTAGCGGCTCGGGGCGCCGTAACGGGTCGGGCCCGGCCGTGCCCGCCCTCGGGTTCCGGGGATCGTCGGACACGCCCTACGGGAGCCGCTCGACCATGACCATCGCCGCGTCGTCGTCCAGCCGGCGGCCGACGTGTGCCAGCAGGTCGCGGCGCAGGCGGGTCAGCAGGTCGCCGGGGCGATCGGCCTGCCAGGCGGTGACCCGTTCGGTCAGCGGGTAGAAGCGGCGCTGGGCGTCCCGGGCCTCTATCACCCCGTCGGTGTAGATCAGCAGCCGGTCGCCGGGGAGGAACGGGAAGGTCTGCACCTGGTACGAGACCGGGGCGAGCTCGCCGAGGCCGAGCGGCGGCGCGGGGTTGCGGGTGGTGAGCGTGGTGACGCCGTCCGGGCGCAGCAGCAGCGGGGGCGGGTGGCCGCAGTCGATCAGGTGGACGTGCGAGCCGTCGTCGGGGATGTCGATCAGCACGGCGGTGATGAAGGACTCGCCGCCCTCGTCCGGGGCCTCCTCGGCCGGGCGCTGCTGGTGCCGGGAGCGTTCGGCGCGCCGGGCCTCGGCGAGCTGGGCGAGGTCCCAGCAGACGCTGCCGTCCAGGTACTCGGCCAGGCCCGGCAGGTCGGCGTGCAGGTGGGCGGCGGCGCGGAAGGCGCCGAGCAGCAGGGCCGCGTCGCCGAGCGAGGACAGCCCCTTGCCGCGGACGTCGCCGACCAGCAGCCGGGTGCCGTCGGTGGTCCGGGCGGCCGCGTACAGGTCGCCGCCGACCTGCGCCTCGGCCTCGGCGGCCAGGTAGAAGGAGGCCAGGTGCAGCGGTCCGATCCGCTCCGGCAGCGGGCGCAGCAGTACCCGCTGGGCGGCCTCGGAGACGGAGCGCACCCGGGCGAGTTCGCGTTCGTGCCGGTCGCGCAGCACCCGCAGGCCGACGATCAGCGCCGAGACGACCACCTGGGCGCTCAGCTGGGTCTCGATGTTGGCGCTGGTCAGGCCGTCCCGGACGGCGCCGATGACGGTGAGCGCGGCGAGGGCCAGCAGGGCGACCCCGGCGGTGGCCCGCGGGCCGGCGAAGGAGGCGGTGAGGGCCGGGGCGACGATCAGCAGCGGGCCGAGGTGGATCTCCGGCGGGGAGAGGACGTCGACGACGGTGATCACGACGATCAGTGCGAGCGGCAGCGCCGTCATCACTCGGCGGTCGGGCCGCCAGGAGCGGCGGCGGGCGCGGGGACGGGGGTCGTCGGGACGCTGCCGGAGGGGCACCTCTCCTCTGTACACCGTGGGGGCGGTGGGGCGCACCCCGGGACGGGCGGGGCCGGGGTGGGGAGGTGCGGGAGAAGGAGGGCCGGGGTGCCGGTGCGGGCCCGGTCAGTCCTCCTGGCCGTAGCGGGCCAGGTACGCGGCGAAGCGGGCGACGTCCTCGTCGGACCACTCGGTGAAGCGGGCGGTGAAGGCCGTCCGGCGCTGCTCGTTGGCGTCCCGCAGCAGGGTGAGCCCGCCCTCGGTGGCGCGCAGGATCTGGCCCCGCTGGTCGTCCGGGTCGGTCTCGCGGCGCAGCAGGCCGAGCTTCTCCAGCGCGGTGACCTGGCGGCTGACGGTCGACTTGTCGAGCATGAAGTGCGCGGCCACGTCGGCGGCCCGGCAGCCGCCGCGCTCGGTGATCAGATCGAGGATGCTGTACGTGACCAGGGAGAGGTCGGGGTGCAGCTGGGAGGCCTTGTGCCGGGCACGGCGGGCGAAGGCGGTCAGCTCGCGCTGGATGGTGTCGATGGACGACTCGCGGCCGGGCACGGTGTTCCTACCTCCTCGGGATTTGTTGCACTATACAACGGATTCACCCCGGGGTCGCGCGCGTCTCCGCCGCCGGACCGCCGTTCGTGGGGTCCGTGGGGCCCGCGGGGTCCGCGTGGTCCGCGGGTTGTGCCGGGGTTGCCGGGCGGACCGTCGGCCCCTGTCCGGCCTGCCAGGCGCGGGCTGCCGCGATCCGGCGGGTCGCACTCGGGTGAGTGGCGAACAGTAGCTCAAGCAGCCGCGGCGGGTCGACATCCGAGACGTTCACCACCGCCAGTCTGCGCTGCATCGCCACGAACTGCTCGGCGTCCCCGGTCAGTTCGAGGGCGTGCCGGTCCGCCCTGGCCTCGATCCGGCGGCTCACCGCACACTGCACCGGCCCCGACAGCGCGCCGATCAGCGCCGCCAGCGCGGCCAGCAGCGGCAGCGCCCGGGGATCCGCCGCGTCCGCGGCCCCGGCCGCCGCCGGCAGCGGGTGCCAGTCCGCCAGCAGGCCCAGCGCCGCCACCGCCAGCGCGGCACCCACCGCCCCGAGCGCCGTCCCGACCGGCACGTCCCGGTGCTTGACGTGCCCCAGCTCGTGCGCCACCACCAGCTCCACCTCGCGCGGCTCGGCGGCCGCCAGCAGGGTGTCGTACGCGACGATCCGGCGGGTCGCGCCGAACCCGGAGACGTAAGCGTTCAGGGCGGTGGTCCGCCGGGAGGCGTCCGCCACCAGGACGTCCCGCACCCGCACGCCGTCCCGCTCGGCCAGCGCCAGCAGCGCCGTCCGCAGCTCGCCCGGCGGCATCGGGGCGAAGCGGTTGAACACCGGCTCGATCAGCAGCGGGTGGAGGAAGGACAGCGCGGCCGTCAGCAGCGCCGCCGCCCCCGCCGCCGGGAGCCACCAGTGCCGCGGCGACCACCCGGTCAGCGCGAACAGCCCGAGCACCAGCGGCAGGACCAGCAGCAGGGTCAGCCCGAGCGAACGCAGGACGTCCATCGCCCAGCCCGCCCAGCCCTGGGCCACCAGCCCGAACCGGGCCCGGACGGCCCGCACCCCCGCCCCGAACGGCAGCTGCAGCGCCTGGCCCAGCACCACCAGGGCGGCCGCACCGGCCAGCACCCCGGCCGTCCGGGAACCGCCGAACCAGCGGCCGGTGGCGGTCACCAGCGCGGCACCGGCCGGGGTCAGGCCCAGCACCAGGGTCAGCGCCAGGCCCGCCAGGCGGCCGCCGAGCGCCCACGGCAGCTGGGCGCGGCGCAGCGCGCGGCCGCGGGCGCGCTCGGCGGGGGTGAAGTCGGGGGTGACGTCAGGGGTGACGTCAGGGGCAGCGTCGGGGGCAGCGTCGGGGGCTGGGGCGGGCTCGGGCGTCGTCATCGGCGGGGTGGCTCCGGAGGGGTGAGGGCGAGGGCCGGCGGGGCAGAGGCGGGTCCAGCATGTCCTACCGCGGGCGGCGGCCGCCCACGCGTCGCGCCCGTTCGCGGGGTCGCGTCCCCTCGCCCCGCCCCGGCGCGAGGGCTCACCCCTCGGTCTCCGCCGGGCCGGTGGCGCCGTGGACGCCGGCCCGCAGCAGCTGGTGGCCGAGGTCGACCAGAGCGCGGCCGACCGCGAACTCGTCACCGACCGCCGGGGCCGGTGGGTCGCGCGGGTTGCGGCGGGCCAGGGCGTCGCTGTGCAGGACCGTGCCGTCGGCGTCGAGCACGGCGTGCACCCGGGTGGTGTCACGGTCCTCGACCACGTGCAGGCTGAGCTGCCAGTCCTTGGTGCGGGTGGCCTTGGTGCGGGTGGCCGCCGGGGTCCGCTCCTCGGCCGTGGCCGCCGTGGCCGGCGCGGCCGCCGTGACGGCCTTCGGCTGCTGCGGGGCGGAGGCCGTGCCGTCCGCCCGGACGATCACCACCGGGCAGACCCCGTGCACCGCGCAGCGGGAGGACACCGAACCGAGCAGCGTCCGGGCGAAGGCGCCCCGGCCGCTGCTGCCGAGCACCAGCAGGTCCGCGTCCTCGGCCGCGTCCAGCAGCACCTCTGCGGCGTGCCCTAGCACCAGGCTCTCCCGGATCTCCGCCGGGCGCTGCGCCCCGATCACCTCGTTGACCTCGGCGGTCAGCGTGCGGTGCGCGGCCTGCTCGAAGCCCTCGTCGGGCATCGGCGTGAACCACCCGTACAGCGACGGGTACTCCCAGGCCGCCACCGCGTGCACGGCGGCACCGGTGAGGACCGCCTGGCCGACCGCCCAGCGCAGCGCCGCCTTCGACGGCGCCGAACCGTCGATCCCGACCACGATCCGGTGCTCCCCGGCGGGGGCCGACCGACAGCTGGCCATCACCGACCTCCTCGACCGAGCCGCTGTCCCGTCGGCGGCTCTCCTGCCCGCGGCTTCCCCCTCCCCTCCCCCCTCCACGCTGCGCGCCGTGCGGCGGGGGCGCCAGGGACACGATGGCCCGGTGGGGCGGGGGAGAGGGACGGGCGGGCCAGGTGGGGCCGCGGGTGTCCGTCTGTGTCCGGAATGTTGTGGATGCGGGCACAAGCGGTGCCGATTCGGTGGCGTAGGCTGACCGTTTGCATCGACCTCGGGGGGAACCACTCATGCGCCGTGCCGCGGCTGCCGTCGCCGTGCTCGTCGGTCTGACCGTCGCCACCGCCTGCGGGCCGGACGACCCGGAGCCCGGCCCGGCGTCGACCGCCCCGCCGGCCGCGGCACCGTCGGCCTCCGCCGCCGCCACCGGCACGGCCCCCGCCGCCGCCCCCACCAAGGGCGGCGCACCCCGCCCGGACGGCACCATCACCGTCGCCTTCGCCGGGGACGTCCACTTCGAGGGCCGCACCCAGCCCCGGCTGTCCGTCCAGCCGCCCGAGCAGGCCCTCGGCCCGATCTCCCGCACCCTCGCCGACGCCGACCTCTCCGTGCTCAACCTGGAGACCGCGATCACCGGGCGCGGCGCACCCGAACCGAAGACGTACACCTTCCGCACCACGCCCAAGGCGCTGTCCGTGCTCAAGGACTCCGGCGTGGACGTCGTCTCGATGGCCAACAACCACGCCGTCGACTTCGGCGCCGACGGCCTCACCGACACCCTGGCCGCCAAGGACTCCTCGCCCGTCCCGGTGATCGGCGTCGGGCACAACGCCAAGGAGGCGTACGCGCCGTACCTGACCACCGTGCGCGGGGTGAAGGTCGCGGTGGTCGCCGCCAGCCAGGTCGAGGACATCACCAACCAGAAGTGGCGGGCCGGCGCCAACAAGCCCGGCATCGCCTCCGCCCTGGACGTCCCCGCCCTGGTCGCGGCGGTGCAGGCGGCCAAGCAGCAGGCCCCGGTCGTCCTCGTCTACCTGCACTGGGGCGAGGAGGGCAAGGCCTGCCCGACCGCCGCCCAGACCGCCGTCGCCAAGAAGCTCGCCGCCGTCGGGGCCTCCGCGGTGGTCGGCACCCACGCCCACACCATGGTCGGCTCGGGCATGCTCGGCAACACCTACATCGGGTACGGCTTCGGCAACTTCCTCTGGTACGGCACCTCCAACTACGCCTTCTCCAACGAGACCGGCGTCACCACCCTCACTCTCGCCGCCGACGGCAAGGTCAAGGGCGAGGCCTTCGCCCCGGCCACCATCGACGACAAGGGCATCCCCCAGCCGGTCACCGGCGCCGCCGCCGAGGCCGCCCTCAAGCGCCGCGACGGCCTGCGCGGCTGCGCCGGGCTCACCCCGCCCCCGGCCGCCCACTGAGACGACGGCCCGTGCCGTCAACCTGTGGGCGGACACGAGGAACGGGCCACCCGTCGGCTGCCGCTGCCGCTGCCGCTGCGGCGCCCGGGGCACGGCCGCGCCGTCGAGGCCGCCGGAGACCGGTGCCGGGGTTTCCGTGCCGGGGTTTCCGTGTGGAGAACTCCTGAGGGTCCCTGAGGCCGCTCGTCCCGTCGCCGGGGCGGGCGGCCTCTTCGCGTGCCCGGAGGGTATCGGGCGGACCGGGTCGACCTGGGGGTCGGGCGGACCTGGGGGTCGGGTGGATCGGCGGATTGACGGGTGCCCAGGTAGTGGAATCTGTCGAACGGGCCATCGGCGTAGGCGAACAAGTGTGTTAGGTTAGGCTTGCCTAACATCGCTGGTCGGAGGGGAAGTCCTGTGGAACGGTCCGAATTCGCCGGTGTCGTCGCGATGGTCACCGGGGCCGGGCAGGGCATCGGCGCCGCCGTGGCCCGGGCGCTGGTCGCCGAGGGGGCCGTCGTCGCCGCGGTGGACCGGGAGGCCGACCCGCTCGCCGGGATCGCGGCGGAGTCCGAGGCGGTGCACCCGTACGTCCTGGACGTCTCCGACGCCCGAGCCGTCGACGCGGCAGTCGACATGACGGAGCGTCAACTGGGCCCGATCGGTGTGCTGGTGAACGTCGCCGGCGTGCTGCGCCCCGGGCCGGTCCTCGAACTGTCCGACACCGACTGGGCGGAGACCTTCGCCGTCAACACCACCGGGGTGTTCCACACCGGCCGGGCGGTCGGCCGCCGGATGGCCGCGCGGGGGCGGGGCGCTGTCGTCACGGTGGGCTCCAACGCCGCCGGGGTGCCGCGGGCCGGGATGGCCGCCTACGCGGCGTCCAAGGCGGCGGCCACCATGTTCACCCGCTGCCTCGGCCTGGAGCTGGCCCGCTCCGGGGTGCGCTGCAACGTCGTCTCGCCCGGGTCGACCGACACCCGGATGCAGCGCGGACTGTGGGGCGAGGACGCCGAGGCGGCCGAACACCGCGTGATCGAGGGCGACTTGGCGGCCTGGCGGGTCGGCATCCCGCTCGGGCGGATCGCCGCACCCGCCGACGTCGCGGAGGCCGTGCTCTTCCTGGCCTCCGACCGGGCCCGGCACATCACCATGCACGACCTGTACGTCGACGGCGGCGCGACCCTGCGCGCCTGAGGCACCCCCGGGCAACCGCCGACCGCAGACCGTAGACCTGTCCCAGACTGGAGAGACCACCGTGACCACGGTGCACCACGCCCCGCCGACCCCCACCGAGGACGGCCCCGACCGGACCGCCATCGGCACGGCCAGCGGCCTGCTCGGCCAGTACCGGGCCGCCGACGGCGAGGCGTTCCTCGCCTCGCCGACCCGCACCCTGCTCGCCGCCGGCGTGCACGCCCGGGTGCCGCGGGACGCCCGTCCGCTGCCCGTCCGGGTGGCCGAGGCGCTGGCCGGGGCGCGCCGCGACGGGGTCGAACGGCCCCTGGTGGTCGGCGCGGTGGCCTTCGACCACGACGGCCGGGACGAACTCGCCGTCCCCGCCCGGGTCCGCTCCGCCGGGGCACTGCGCGACGACCCGCTGATCGCGCTGCCCGCGCCGCAGGTCGCGCAGGCCGGCTGGCGGATCCGCCCGGTCCCGGAGCCGGAGGCGTACGGTGCGGGCGTCGCGGCCGCCGTCGAGCGGCTGCGCGGCGGGGAGTTGAGCAAGGTCGTGCTGGCCCGCACGCTGGAGCTGACCAGCGACCGGCCGCTCGACCTGCCGGCCGTGCTGCAGCGCCTGGCCCGACGCGACCCCGGCGGCTACACCTTCGCCGTCCCGGCCGGCCCCGGCCGCACCCTGATCGGCGCCAGCCCCGAACTCCTGCTCTCCCGGCGGGGCACGGCCGTGCTGGCCAACCCGCTGGCCGGCTCGGTGCCGCGCAGCGAGGACCTCGGCGAGGACGTCCGGCGCGCCGCCGCGCTGCTGGAGTCGCCCAAGGACCTGCACGAGCACGCCGTGGTGGTGGACGCGATCCGCGCGGCGCTGGCGCCGTACTGCCGCAGCCTGGACGTACCGGAGCGGCCCACCCTGGTGCGGACGGCGGCGATGTGGCACCTGGCCACCACGATCAGCGGCGAGCTGGCCGACCCGGCCGTCTCCGCCCTGGAGCTGGCCTGTGCGCTGCACCCGACCCCGGCGGTCTGCGGCACGCCGACGGACGTCGCCCGCCGGGTGATCGGCGAGATCGAGCCCTTCGAGCGGGGCCTGTACACCGGCATGGTCGGCTGGGGCGACGAGAGCGGTGACGGCGAGTGGGTGGTGACCATCCGCTGCGCGCAGGCGCAGGACCGCACGCTGCGGGTGTACGCGGGCGCCGGGGTGGTCGAGCAGTCCCGGCCGGAGGCCGAACTCGCCGAGACCAGCGCCAAGTTCCGCACCTTCCTGGAGGCCGCGGGGGTGGCGCTGTGACGCCCCTGGACGAGGTGCTGGGCGGATTCACCCCGTACCCGGCCGAGTTCGCCGAGCGCTACCGGGCGGCCGGCCACTGGCGCGGCGAGACCTTCGGGCGGATGCTGCGCGAGCGCGCCGCCGCGCACGGCGACCGGATCGCCGTTGTCGACCCGGGCGGCCACTCGGTCGCGGCGGGCGAACGGCGCTGGACGTACGCCGAACTCGACCGCCGGGCCGACCGGATGGCCGCCGGCCTGCTCGCCCGCGGGCTCCGGGCCGGGGACCGGGTGGTGCTCCAACTGCCCAACGCCGCCGAGTTCTTCGAGGTGGTCTTCGCCCTGTTCCGGATCGGTGCGCTGCCGGTCTTCGCGCTGCCCGCGCACCGCTCGACGGAGATCTCGCACTTCTGCTCGTTCACGGGCGCCGTGGCGTACGTCGTCCCGGGCGTCGAGGGCGGCTTCGACCACCGCGAACTCGCCACCCGGGTGCGGGCGGAGAACCCGGACCTGCGGCTGGTGCTGGTGGCCGGTGAGGACCCGGGCGGGCACCTGCGGCTGGCGGACGTGCCCTGCGACGGGCCCGGCCCCGCGCGCGAACCCGAGCCCGGGGACGTCGCGTTCCTCCAGCTCTCGGGCGGCAGTACCGGGGTGCCGAAGCTGATCCCGCGCACCCATGACGACTACATCTACTCGCTGCGCGGCTCGGTCGAGCTGTGCGCGCTGGACGGGCGCAGCGTCTACCTGTGCGCGCTGCCCGCCGCCCACAACTTCCCGCTCAGCTCGCCCGGTTCGCTCGGCACGCTGTACGCGGGCGGCCGGGTGGTGCTCTGCCCGCAGCCCAACCCCGAGACGGCCTTCCCGCTGATGGGGCGCGAGGGCGTGACCGTCACCGGGCTCGTCCCGCCGCTCGCGCTGCTGTGGCTGGATGCCGCCGAGCGCGGCGCCCGCGGCCACGAGAGCCTGGAGGTGCTGCTGGTCGGCGGCGCCAAGTTCAGCGAGGAGGCGGCCCGGCGGGTGCGCCCGGTGCTGGGCTGCACGCTCCAGCAGGTGTTCGGGATGGCCGAGGGCCTGGTCAACTACACCCGGCTGGACGATCCGGAGGAGCTGATCGCCACCACCCAGGGCCGGCCGATCTCCGTCGACGACGAGGTCCGGGTGGTCGACGATCAGGACCGCGACCTGCCCGACGGCACCACCGGGCACCTGCTCACCCGCGGCCCGTACACCATCCGCGGCTACTGGAACGCCCCCGGGCACAACGCCGCCTCCTTCACCGCGGACGGCTTCTACCGCACCGGTGACCTGGTCCGCCGGCTCCCCAGCGGCCACCTGGTGGTCGAGGGCCGGGCCAAGGACCAGATCAACCGGGGCGGCGAGAAGGTCGCCGCCGAGGAGATCGAGAACCACCTGCTCGCCCACCCGGCCGTGCACGACGCGGCGGTGGTGTCGATGCCCGACCCGTACCTCGGCGAACGCACCTGCGCGTACGTCGTGCTCCGCGCCGAGCACCGGGAACAGCCGCCGAAGGGAGTCGAGTTGAAGCGCTTCGTGCGTGGGCGCGGACTGGCCGACTACAAGGTGCCGGACCGGGTGGAGTTCGTCGACGCCTTCCCCGCCACGGGGATCGGCAAGGTCAGCAAGAAGGATCTCCGGGCCGCCATCGCGGCCTCCCTCCCCGCTTCGTGACAGCCCCGTCACCCCCCCATCACCCCCGTGAATCCGAGGAGTTCGACCATCGTGGGCCTGCCCCGCATTCCCTCCTATCCGCTGCCCGCCGCCGGGGAGCTGCCCGCCAACCGGGTCTCCTGGACGGTGGACCCGGCCCGCGCCGTGCTGTTGGTGCACGACCTGCAGAACCACTTCCTGGACGCGTTCCCGGGCGACGCCGCCCCTGTGCCCGAACTCCTCGACAACGTCGCAGGGTTGACCGCCGCGGCCCGCGCGAGCGGGGTGCCGGTCGTCTACTCCGCGCAGCGCGGCGGGCAGAGCCCGGCCGAACGCGGACTCCAGCAGGACTTCTGGGGCCCCGGCATCCCCGACGACCCGCGTGCCACCGCGGTCGCCGACGCCGTCGCCCCGGCCGGGGGCGACACCGTCCTCATCAAGTGGAAGTACAGCGCCTTCGTGCGCACCGAGTTGGCGCGGCTGCTGCGCGACCAGGGCCGCGACCAGCTGGTGATCACCGGGGTGTACGCCCACATCGGCGTGCAGGCCACCGCCTGCGACGCCTGGATGCAGGACGTCCAGGCCTTCGTGGTGGCCGACGCCGTCGCCGACTTCGGGCCGGACGAGCACCGCGCCGCACTGGAGTGGATCGCCGGGCGGTGCGGGGTGGTCACCACCGCGGACGTCGTACTCGCAGCACTGGAAGGGACGGACGGGAAGTGACGGACGTGCACGCAACCGGCTTCACGGTGGAGCGGATCCGGGCCGAGGTCGCCGACCTGCTCGGCGAGGACCCGGCGGACATCCCGCTGGACGAGAACCTGGCCGACTGGGGGCTGGACTCGATCCGGCTGATGACCCTGGCCGAGCGCTGGCGGGCCGAGGGCGCCCAGGTGGAGTTCGTACGGCTCGCGGAGCGGCCGTCCGTCGAGGCCTGGGCCGGACTGCTGGGCGTGGCCTGATGGAGGCGGTCGTACGGGAGGCGGGCGCGGGCCAGGCGGGCGGGGAGCGTCCTTCCGCGGCGGATCCTTCTGCGGGGGAGGGCCCGGCCGGGCTGCTGGCGGCGGAGGGGCTGGTCCTGTCGGAACCGCTGCGGTCCGGCCCGGCTGTGGAGTACCCGGCCACCACCGTGGTCGGCCCGGTCGAGGCCCAGGCGGCCCGGACCCCGCTGGCTCCGGCGCTGGTGCTCGCGGACGGCGGGGCGGTGACGTACCGGGAGCTGAACGCCTCGGCCAACCGGCTGGCCCGGGCACTGGCCCGGCGCGGTGCCCGGCCGGGCACGGTGGTCGGGCTTGCGCCCGCCGGCCGCCCGGAGGAACGGCTGACGGCGGTGCTCGCGGTCGCCAAGTCCGGTGCGGCGTGGCTGTCGCTGGACCCGGCGGACCCGCCCGGGCGGCGGGACTGGCTGCGCGCTCAGAACGAGCTGGTCTGCGTGCTGGGGGAGGGGACGCCGGGTGCGCCGGGAGGCCTCGACACCACCGGCGAGCTGGACACCGATCCGCCGCGCGCGCTCACCCCGCAGCACCTGCTCAGCGTCGGGTACGGCCCGGGCGGGCGCCCGGCCGCCGTCCGGCTGACCCACGCCGAGGCGGACCGGCGGATCCGCGAGCTCCAGGCCGCCCACCCGATCGGCCCGGGCGACCGGGTGCGGCAACTGCGGCTGCCGCACTGGGGGTTCCTCTGGCCGCTGCGGACGGGCGCGGCAGTGGTGCTGGCGGGTGGCGGCTGACGGGTGACAGCGAACAACTTTCAGCGAACAGATGATGAAAGTTGAAATCTGTTTGCTGAAAGTTGTCATCTGTTATCTGTCACCCGTCAGCTGTCCTCCCGTCAGCCCCCGCCCCCCCGCCAGGTCCATCGCCGTCCACGCCATCGCCACCGCGCCGTCCAGCAGGGCCCGTTCGCCCTCCGCTCCGACCGCCGCCGCGGCGAAGGCCGCCTCGTGCGGTGCGCAGGAGCCCCCGGTGATGTCCAGTACCGGATGGATGGAGGGCACCACGTGCGAGACGTTCCCCATGTCCGTGCAGGCGAACGGTCCGCGCTCCACCGGCTCCGGCCGGCCCAGTGCCGCCGCGTTGGCGCGCCAGTGCGCGAGCAGCGCGGGGTCGGAGCGCATGTCCAGGTAGTCCGGCTCGGGCCTGGTCAGCTCCACCTCGCAGCCGGTGGCCAGCGCCCCGGCCCGGAAGCAATCCTCGACCCGGGCCCGCAACTGCGCGAGGTCCTCGGCCGCCGAGGCGCGGATCTCGTACTCGGCGCTCGCGCTGTCGGGGATCAGGTTCGGGGCCGTCCCGGCCGCCGTGGTGATGCCGTGCACCCGCCACTGGGGCGGGAGTTGCTGGCGCAGCAGGCCGAGCGCGACCTGCGCGACGGTGAGCGCGTCGGCGGCGTTGCGGCCCTCGTGCGGGTTGAGGCTGGGGTGGGCGGCGCGCCCGGTGTAGCGGACGGACAGGGTGCCGAGCGCGAAGGAGCGGAAGTCGGCGACCTCGACCGGGCAGGGGTGCACCATCATCGCCGCGTCCACCCCGTCGAAGGCCCCCGCCTCCAGCAGCAGGGCCTTGCCGGCCCCGCGTTCCTCGGCCGGCGCGCCGATTACCCGTACGGTGAGCCCGAGTTCGTCCGCGTACGGGGCGAGCCCGAGCGCCGCGCCGACGCCGGCGGCGGCGATCAGATTGTGCCCGCAGGCGTGCCCGAGGCCGGGGAGGGCGTCGTACTCGCAGACCAGCGCGACGGTGACCGGCCCGCTGCCCAGGCTCGCGGTGAACGCGGTGGCCAGGCCGTGGGCGGGTGCGGTGACCGAGTAGCCGTGGGAGCGCAGCAGTCGGGCGCACCAGGCGGCCGCCCGGTGTTCCTCGAAGGCGGTCTCGGGGTGGGCGTGGATGCGGTGGCTGAGCGCCAGCAGTTCGGCCGTGTGCGCGTGGACGCGGTCGCGGACGGCCTGCTTGGCCGCGCTCGGCGCCTGGTTTTGCGCCTGGTTGTGGGTCTGGGCCATGGGCGTCTCCGGGATGTCAGGGGCGCGGCCGCACCGGGCCGTTGACCAGATCGTATGAAGTTAGATTAGGCTAACCTAAGTAAGGCGTTCCGGATCCCCCGAGGAGCTCTCCGCACCATGCCCGCCGTCGAAACGCAGCCCGTCGATCAGCAGCCCGCCGGGGCCCGGCCCGCCGACGTCCCGCTGCTCGCCGCCCAGGCCGCCGTCTGGTACGCCCAGTCGCTCGACCCCGCCAGCCCGGTCTACAACACCGGCGACGCCGTCGAGATCACCGGACCGCTCGACGAGAAGGCCTTCGAGGCGGCCCTGCGGCAGACGGTGGACGAGGCCGAGGCCCTCGGCGCGGTCGTCGTCACCGGCCCGGACGGCACCCCGCGCCAGCGCCTGAACCCCGGTCACCGCTGGCCACTGCACCGCCTCGACCTGCGCGCCGCTGAGGACCCGGCCGCCGAGGCCGAGGCCTGGATGCGCGCCGACCTCGCCCACCCGGCCGACCTCACCACCGGCCCGCTGTTCACCCAGGCCCTCATCCGGCTCGCCGACGACCACCGGATCTGGTACCGCCGGATCCACCACCTCGCCGTCGACGCCTACGCGTTGACCCTCCTCGGCGACCGCGTCGCCGCCCACTACACCGCCCGCACCACCGGCGCCGAGCCCGGCCCCAGCCCCTTCGCCCGCCTCGCCGAGGCTGCCGCCGAGGAGGCCGCCTACCGCGCGGGCGAGGACTACCGCACCGACCGCGCCCACTGGTCCGCCCACCTCGCCGGCACCGACGCCCCGGCCGTCCTGCCGGGCACCCCCGCCGAGCACCCCTGGGCCACGCCCACCCCGCTGCGGCTGACCGCCACCCTCCCCGCCGGCACCCGCGAGCGCCTGGAGCGCGCCGCCACGGCGGCCCGCGCCACCTGGGCCGAACTCCTCCTCGCCGCCACCGCCGGCTACCTGCACCGCCTGACCGGCGCCGAGGACGTCCTGCTCGGCCTCCCGCTCGCCAACCGCCGCGGCCCCGCCGCCCTGCGCACGCCCGTCGCCGCCGCCAACGTCCTGCCGCTGCGCCTCGCCGTCCGCCCCGCCGACACCGCCGAGGACCTGCTGCGCCAGGTGGTCCGCGCCATGCGCACCGCCCGCCGCCACCAGCGCTACCCGCTGGAGGACCTGCGCCGCGACCTCGGCCGCACCGGCGGACGCCGGGCCCTGTTCGGCCCGATGGTCAACATCAAGGCCTTCGAGGCCGACCTCGACCTGGCCGGCCTGCCCGGCGTGGTCCGCAACCTCGCCGCCGGGCCGGTCGACGACCTCGCCGTGAACGTCTCGCCCGGCCCCGACGGCGGCCTGCGCCTGGTCCTCGACGCCGACCCGGCCCGCCACGGCGCCGACTCACTGGCCGCCCACCGCGACGGCCTGCTGCGCTACCTCGACGCCCTCGCCGAGCTGCTGCTCACCGACCCGAGGACGCCGATCGCCCGGATCGACCTGCTGGACGCCGACGCCCTGCGCCGCGCCACCGAAGGCCGCACCGAACCCCCGGTCGAGCGGACCCTGCCCGAGCTGTTCTCCGCTCAGGCCGCCCGCACCCCGGACGCCGTCGCCGTCCGCTGCGGCGAAACCGCTCTCACCTTCCGCGAGTTGGAGCGCCGGTCCGACCGCCTCGCCCACCGGCTGCGCGCCCTCGGCGTCCACGGCGGCGCGCCCGTCGCGCTCGCCCTGCCGCGCAGCGCGGACACCCTGGTCGCGATGCTCGCCGTGCTCAAGGCCGGCGGCGCCTGCGTCAGCCTCGACCCGGCCCACCCCCGGCAGCGGCTCGCCGCCGTACTGGCCGACGCCCGCCCGGTCTGCGCGGTCGGCACCCCCGAGGTGCTCGCCGACCTCGACCTGCCGCCCGGCCTGCCCACCGTCCGGCCGTCCGAGGCCGCGACGCAGCACGCCCAGGACACGCCGGAGACCCCCGAGGCGCCCTGGCCGGCCCCGCGCCTCCACGACGCCGCCTACGTGCTGCACACCTCCGGCTCCACCGGCCGCCCCAAGGGCGTGGTCGTCACCCACGCCTCGCTCGCCAACCTGCACGCCAGCCACGGCGAGGACCACATCGCCCCCGCCGTCCGCCGCACCGGCCGCGAGCGCCTGCGCATCGCCCACAGCGCCTCCTTCGCCTTCGACGCCTCCTGGGACCCGGTGCTGTGGATGGTCCACGGCCACGAACTCCACCTGCTCGACGACGCCACCTACCGCGACCCGGCCGCCCTCGCCGCCCACCTCCACCGCGAGCGCATCGACTACCTCGACGTCACCCCCTCCTACCTCGAAGTCCTCCTCGCCGAAGGCGTGCTGGACGAGGACCGGCACCGCCCGTCGGTGCTCGCGGTCGGCGGCGAGGCCACCCCGCCCGCCCTCTGGCAGCGGCTGGCCGCCGTCCCCGGCCTGCACCCGATCGACCTCTACGGCCCCACCGAGACCACCGTCGACGCCTACGCCTGGACCCCGGGCCCGGACGGCGCCCCGGTCGGCCGGGTGGTGCGCGGCTCCCGCGCCTACGTCCTGGACGGCTCGCTGCGCCCCGCGCCCGACGGTGTGACCGGCGAACTGTACGTGGCCGGCGCCTGCCTGGCCCGCGGCTACCTCGGCCGCCCCGACCTCACCGCCGAACGCTTCCTCGCCGACCCCTTCGGTCCGCCCGGCGACCGGATGTACCGCACCGGCGACCTCGTCCGCCGCCGCCCATGGGGGTCCCCCCGGCCGGAGGCTGGGGGAGGCACCCTGGAGTTCCTCGGCCGCGCCGACGACCAGGTGAAGATCCGGGGCTTCCGGATCGAACCCGGCGAGATCGCCGCCGTCCTCGCCCAACTGCCGGGCGTGGCCCAGGCCGTGGTGATCGCCCGGCCCGGGCCGCAGGGCAAGCGACTGCTGGGCTACGTCGTACCCGCCACCGGTTCGGTTCCGGCCGCCGGTTCGCCCGCCGGCTCCGAGGGTCACCCCGCCGCCGCGCTCCCCGACCCCGAGGCGCTGCGCGCCGCGCTCGCCGCCCGGCTGCCCGCCCACATGGTCCCGGCGGCCGTCCTGCTGCTGGACGAACTGCCGCGCACCGCCCACGACAAGCTGGACCACCGCGCCCTCCCGGAGCCCGCCGCCAGCACCCCCGGCGCGGCCGCCGCCACCCCGCAGGAGGAAGCGGTCTGCGGGCTGTTCGCCGACGTCCTCGGCCTGCCCGCCGCACCCGGGCGGGAGGACTCCTTCTTCGACCTCGGCGGCCACTCCCTGCTCGCCGGCCGCCTGGCCGCCCGGCTGCGCGAGACCTTCGCCGCACCGGTCGCCTTCGCCGACGTCTTCCGCCACCCCACCCCGGCCGCCCTCGCCGCCCTGCTCCGGCCCGAACCGCACGGCGAGCGGCCCGAGGCCGGGCCCGAACCCCGCCCCGCCCTGGTGCCCGTGCCCCGCGCCGACCGGATGCCGCTCTCGCCCGCCCAGCGCGGCCTCTGGTTCCTGCACCGGCTCGAAGGCCCCAGTCCCACCTACAACATCCCGCTCGCCCTCACCCTCACCGGCCCGCTCGACCGCGCCGCCCTCACCCTCGCCCTCGGCGACCTCGCCGCACGGCACGAAGTCCTGCGCACCGTCTACGGCGAGGAGCCGGACGGCACGCCGTACCAGCGGATCCTGGCGCCCGCGCCGGTCGAACTCCACGACGGCGACGGCGCGATCGACGGCGCGATCGACGGCGGGATCGACGGCGAGAGCGAGAGCGACGGTACCGGGGCGATGACCGAGGCCGTCCGGTACGCCTTCGACCTCACCGCCGAACCCCCGCTGCGCGCCACGCTGTTCGGCCACGGCCCCGAGCGGCACACCCTGCTCCTGCTGCTCCACCACATCGCGGGCGACGGCGCCTCCACCACCCCGCTGCTGCACGACCTCGCCGCCGCCTACACCGCCCGGCAGGCCGGACGCGCCCCCGAACTCACCCCGCTGGAAGTCCAGTTCGCCGACCACGCGGCCTGGCAGCGACAGCTGCTCGGCACCGCGGACGCGCCCACCCCGCTCGCCGTACGGCAGACCGAGCACTGGCGTACCGCCCTGGCCGGCCTGCCCGACCAGCTCGACCTGCCCACCGACCGCCCCCGCCCGCCGGTGGCCGGCCACGACGGCGCCACCGTCCCCTTCGCCCTCGGCGCCGAGGCGCACTCCGCGCTCGCCGCGCTCGCCCGCGCCACCGGCAGCACCGTGTTCATGGCCGTCCAGGCCGCCCTCGCCGCGCTGCTCACCCGGCACGGCTGCGGCACCGACATCCCCGTCGGCACCCCGCTCGCCGGGCGCGAGGACGAACGGACCGCCGCCCTGGTCGGCTACTTCGTCAACTCCGCGGTGCTGCGCACCGACACCGCCGGCGACCCGTCCTTCCGGGAGCTGCTCCGGCGCGTGCGCGGCACCGTGCTGGCCGCGCACGAGCACGCCGACCTGCCCTTCGACCGCCTGGTCGAGGAGCTCAACCCGGCCCGCTCGCTCGCCCGCCACCCGCTGTTCCAGGTGATGCTCGCCTGGCAGAGCCGCGCCGACGAACCCGTCGCGCTGGGCGGCGGCCTGACCGCCGAGATCGCCGCGATCCCCAGCGGCACCGCCAAGTTCGACCTCACCCTCAACGCGGGGGAGCGGCCCGGCGGCGGCATCGGCGGCTTCCTGGAGTACCGCACCGACCTCTTCGACCCCGCCACCGCGACCGCCCTCGCGGACCGCCTCACCCGGCTGCTCACCGCCGCCGCCACCGAACCGGACACCCCGATCGGCCGGCTGCCGCTGATCAGCGCGGTGGAGCACCGGCGCGCCCTGGTCGAGTGGAACGGCGCCGCCGCACTCCCCGCCCCGCCGGATGCCACCCTGCCCGAGCTCTTCGAGGCCGCGGCCGCCGCCAACCCCCGCTCCATCGCGGTCAGTTACGGCGACGAACGGCTCGACTACACCGAACTCGCCGCCCGCGCCGACCGCCTCGCCCGCCTGCTGGCCGCCCAGGGCATCGGCCCCGGCACCATCGTCGCCCTCGCCCTGCCCCGCTCGGTCGACCTGGTCGTCGCCCTGCTCGCGGTCGCCAAGTCCGGCGCCGCCTACCTGCCGCTCGACCCCGACTACCCGGCCGACCGCCTCGCCTACATGCTGGCCGACGCCTCCCCCGCCGCCCTGCTCACCGACCGGGCCACCGCCCCCCGGCTGCCCGCCCACGCCGTCCCCCGACTCCTGGTCGACGGGCCGGAGTCGGCGCGGTACCCGGCCACCCCGCTGGCCCAGCACGAACGCACCCGGCCGCTGCGTGCCGAGGACACCGCGTACGTCATCTACACCTCCGGCTCCACCGGCCGGCCCAAGGGCGTGCCCGTCACCCACCGCAACGTCGCCCGGCTGTTCCGCTCCACCGACCACTGGTTCGGCTTCGACGACCAGGACGTCTGGACCCTCTTCCACTCCTACGCCTTCGACTTCTCGGTCTGGGAGCTGTGGGGTGCGCTGCTGTACGGCGGCCGACTGGTCGTCGTCCCGCACCTGGTCAGCCGCGACCCGGCGGCCTTCCTCGACCTGCTCGCCCGCGAGCGCGTCACCGTGCTCAACCAGACCCCGTCCGCCTTCTACCAGCTCAGCGCCGCCGACCGGGACCGCCCGGGCAGCGAACTCGCCCTGCGGTACGTGGTGTTCGGCGGCGAGGCGCTCGAACTCGGCCGCCTGGACGACTGGTACTCCCGGCACCCGCAGGACGCCCCGACCCTGGTCAACATGTACGGCATCACCGAGACCACCGTGCACGTCTCGTACATCGCCCTCGACCGGGCGAGCGCCGCCGCCACCAGCAGCAGCACCATCGGCGTCAACATCCCCGACCTGCGGGTCTACGTCCTGGACCAGCACCTCCAGCCCGTCCCGCCCGGCGTCACCGGCGAGATGTACGTCGCCGGGGCCGGCCTGGCCCGCGGCTACCTCGGCCGCCCCGACCTCACCGCCACCCGCTTCGTCGCCGACCCGCACGCCGAGCTGTTCGGCGAGCGGGGCACCCGGATGTACCGCTCCGGCGATCTTGCCCGCCGCCGCGCGGACGGCGTACTGGAGTACTTCGGCCGCGCCGACCAGCAGGTCAAGCTGCGCGGCTTCCGGATCGAACTCGGCGAGATCGAGGCCGTGCTGGCCGCCCACCCGGCCGTCGCCGACGCCGCCGTGGTGGTCCGCGAGGACACCCCCGGGGACCAGCGGCTGGTCGGCTACGCCGTGGGCACCGCCGCACCCGAGGCCCTGCGCGCCCACGCCGCCGCCGAACTGCCCGCCCACATGGTGCCCTCCGCCGTGGTCCTGCTCGACCGGCTGCCGCTGACCGCCAACGGCAAGCTCGACCGCCGCGCCCTGCCCGCCCCCGAGGCCCCCGCCGCCGGGGCCGGCCGCCCGCCCCGCAGCCCGCGCGAGCAGCAGCTCTGCCAACTCTTCGCCGAAGTCCTGGGCCTGGAGACGGTCGGGGTCGAGGACGACTTCTTCGCGCTCGGCGGCCACTCCCTGCTGGTGGTCCGGCTGGCCGGCCGGATCCGCGAGGTGCTCGGCCTGGAGGTCGGCATCGGCGCGCTGTTCCAGGCCTCCAGCGTGGCCGCGCTCGACGCCGCCCTGTCCGAGGGCGCCCCCGGCGCCGACGCCCTGGACGTCCTGCTCCCGCTGCGGCCCACCGCCCCCGGCCGGCGCGCCCCGCTGTTCGCGATCCACCCGGCCGGCGGCCTCAGCTGGTGCTACACCGGCCTGATCCGCCACCTCCCGGCCGACGTCCCGCTCTACGGCCTCCAGGCCCAGGGCGTCGGCGCCGCCACCGTCGGCGAACCGCTGCCCGCGACCATGGAGGAGCTGGCCGCGCACTACGCCGACCGGCTGCGCGAGGTCCAGCCGGAGGGGCCGTACCGGCTGCTCGGCTGGTCCACCGGCGGGATCATCGCCCACGCCGTCGCCGTCCGGCTCCAGGAACTCGGCCGGCGGGTCGAACTGCTCGCGATCCTGGACGCCTACCCGGCCGAGGGCTTCCGCGAACTGCCCGTCCCGGACCAGGCCGAAGCCCTGGAGGCACTGCTCACCATGGGCGGCTTCGGGCCCGACGACCTCGCCGGGCAGCCGCTCGAACTCGACGCCGTGATCGAGCTGCTGGGCCGCGAGGGCAGCCCGCTGGCCGGGCTGGACCGGGCCACCGTGACGGCGCTCAACGAGATCTACCTCAACACCAACCACCTGGTGCGCGGCTACGACCACCGGCCCTTCCACGGTGACGTCCGGTTCTTCCGGGCCACCGTCGACACCATCGACGAGGCCCTGGTGCCCGAACTCTGGGCCCCCTACGTGACCGGCCGGATCGTCAACACCGACGTGGCCTGCTCGCACAAGGACATGACCCTGCCCGCCCCGATCGCGCACATCGCCGGCGTGATCGCCGACCACCTGGAGAACTGCGACCATGAGTGACGCCCCCGTCAACCCCTTCGACGCCGACGGCGCGTTCCTGGCCCTCGTCAACGACCAGGGCCAGCACTCGCTGTGGCCCGCCTTCGCCGCCGTCCCGGCCGGCTGGGGCGTCGCCCACGGCCCCTGCGCCCGCCCCGACGCCCTGGCCTGGATCAGCGCGCACTGGACCGGCCTGTGACCCCTCCCGCCGTCGCGTCCCCGGCGCGCCCCCTGCTCGCGGGGCGCGCCGCCGTGGTCGTCGTGTACACCGCCGCGATGTGCATGAACGGCCTCGACTCGACCATCGTCAACCCCGCGCTGTACCGGATCGCCGAGGACTTCGGCCGGCCCGTCCCGGCGGCCAACTCCGTCGAGACCGCCTTCCTGGTCGGCCTGGCGCTCGGCCTGCCGGTGGCCGGCTGGCTCGGCGACCGGTACGGTGTGAAGCGGGTCTTCCTCGGCGCGCTCGCCGTCTTCACCCTCGCCTCCGCGCTCTGCGCCGCCGCCCCCGGCCTCGGCACCCTGGCCGCCGCCCGCGCCGTCCAGGGCGTGGCCGGCGGGCTGCTCACCCCGGTCGGCATGACCCTGCTGTTCCGCGCCTTCGCGCCGGAGGAGCGTCCGCGCCTCGGCCGGATCCTGATCGTGCCGACCGCCCTGATGCCCGCCCTCGGACCGCCCCTCGGCGGCTTCCTCACCGAACACCTCTCCTGGCACTGGCTGTTCCTGGTCAACCTGCCGGTCGGCATCGCCGCCGTGGCGCTCGGCCTGACCGCCCTGCGGACCGAGCCGGAACCCCCGGTCGGCCGCTTCGACACCCGCGGCTTCCTGCTCGCCACCCCGGGCCTCGGCCTGCTCACCTACGCCCTCGGCTTCGGCCCGGCCCACGGCTGGACGGCGCCGGCGGTCTGGCTCGGCGGCCTCACCGGAGCCGTCCTGCTGGGGCTCGCGGTACGGAACCAACTGCGCTCGCCCGAACCGCTGGTGGACCTGCGGCTGCTCGCCGACCGCTGCTACGGCGCGGCGAGCTGGCTGGCCCTGCTCACCTCGGCCGGGCTGATGGGCGCCCTGTTCGTGCTGCCCCTGCTCTACCAGGCCGCCCGCGGCGCCACGGCCCTGGACGCCGGGCTCAGCGTCTTCCCGGAGGCGATCGGCCTGATGGCCGCCTCCCAGGTGGTCGACCGACTGCTGCCCGGGCTCGGCCCGCGCCGCCTCGCGCTGCCCGCCCTGCTGCTGGCCGCGGCGGTCCTCGCCGCCCTCGGCCTCGCCGAGAACCCCTGGGCCGTACGGGCGTTGATGTTCGCCGTCGGACTGGTGCTGGGCACCGCCGTGCTCACCGTCCAGATCGCCGGCTTCGCCGACGTGCCACCGCCCGCCATGGGCCGGGCGATGGCCCTGTTCACCATCCTGCGCACCCTCGGCGGCGCCCTCGGCATCGCCGCCACCGCCGCCCTGATCGGGGCCCTCGGCGACGGCGCCGACCCCACCCCGTACCGGCTCGCCCTGGCCCTCACCGCCGCCCTGGTCGCCGCCGGAGCCCTCCTCGCCCGCCGCCTCCCGGCCCAGGGCCCGCCCCCGCCCCCGGCGGGCTGAGGACTGAGGAGGACGCGATCGGGGCGGGCGGGAGGAACCTCCCGTCCGCCCCGACTACCGTACGGTGACAGGAGCACCGGAGGAGACCGCATGAATCCCGAGCACTACCGCCTTCTCGAAGAGGCTCGACGGAGCCTCCCGGACGGTTTCAAGGTCGAGCTGTCCGGCGACGTCATCGTCATGCAGGCGTCGCCGTCCTCGATCCACCAGCTGAACCTGTCGATCGTGCAGCGCCAGTTCGACGCGCACTGCCCGGCGGGCTACTTCACGAGCGGCAACAGCGATCTCTCGTCGCCCGAAGTCGGCGCCGTCCGGAATCCGGACCTCACCTACCTGCCGGAGGACGTCATCGACCTGGCCGGGCACAACATCCCGGCGGAGCTCGCGCTGATCGCGGTCGAGGTCGTCTCCCCGTCCAACCCCGACAACGACTGGACGGGGAAGGTCCGCGACTACCCGCGGATGGGGTTCCCGCTCTATCTGATCATCGACCCGCGCCAGAAGACCGTCACCCTGTTCTCGGAACCGAACCGCGACCGCTACCACACCCGTACCGAGCGGGAGTTCGGCGAGACGATCCGGATCCCCGAGCCGTTCGGCTTCGAGCTGGACCTGGCGAGGCTGGTTCCGTACCGGGACTGACCAGGCTTCACCCGTTGGCGGGAACTTGGCGGGGTGGTGCCGCGCGGCGGGCGGGGTGGTACTGCATTGGGCTGACACCTTGCAGGCTGACGCCCGGATCCAGGCCACCCTTTGGAGGTACCTCATGACCGTTTCGCTTCCCGAGCTCACCGGGGACTACGTCCTCGACCCCGCGCACTCCCGGATCGGCTTCGTCGCGCGGCACGCCATGGTGACCAAGGTGCGGGGTTCGTTCGGGCAGTTCGAGGGCAGCGCGCACCTGGACGGGGCCGATCCGTCGCGGTCGACCGGCCAGGTGGTGATCAAGGCGGAGAGCATCGACTCCGGGGTCGAGCAGCGCGACCAGCACCTGCGGACCAACGACTTCCTGGACGCCCCCAACTTCCCGGACATCACCTTCCGTTCGACCTCGGTCGAGGTCGTCTCCGAGAGCGAGTACCGGGTCACCGGCGACCTCACCATCAAGGACACCACCCGCCCGGTCACCATCGACTTCGAGTACACCGGCAACGCGGTGGACCCGTACGGCAACCTGCGGGTGGGCCTGGAGGGTTCGGTGACGATCAGCCGCAAGGAGTTCGGGGTGACCTGGAACGCGGCGCTGGAGGGCGGCGGCGTGCTGGTCGGCGACAAGGTGGTGCTGGAGTTCGACATCTCCGCGATCAAGCAGAGCTAGCGGGGGCGGCGGGGCCGAACGGCTGACGGCTGAACGACTGAACGGCAGGACCGCGGTGCCGCCGTCAGCCGTTCGGTCAGAGGATCAGGTCGTCCAGCGCGTGCCGCCGCGGCCGGTCGCCGAGTTCGGCGAGGGCGGCGCGGATGCGGTGCAGGTGGTCGACGGTGAGCTGGAGCGGGGTGCAGGACGAGCAGCGGGTAGTGCTCCCGGGGGTTGCGGGCGAGCCACCGCGTGATCAGGCCGTCGACGGTGGCCCGGAGCGGGAAGTGCTCGGGCCGGGCCGTCGCGCCGGTGTCGATCAGCACCGCCCGTTCCGTGCCGAAGAGCAGGAACAGGAACGGGGCCTCGTAGTGCACCGCCTTGTTCTGCCGCAGGATGACGGTGTGCTCGTCGTACTCGTGGACCTGGATCTCCGGGTCCGTGTTGTGCTTCGCGGACGGCGAGCCGTGGATCCACGGCACGTCCAGCGGACGGGCGACCGGTGCGCCGGCGGCGGTCATGACGACTCCCTGGTGCGTCGTCCTGGCGGGCCGGGTACGGCGCACGTCTCGTCCGGGGCGGGCGCCGTCGCGCTGCCGCCCGTGAGGCTAGCACGGGTCGTTCGTCGACGCCCGGCCCAGCAGGTGGGCCAGCCCGTCGGCCAGGCCGCCGCGCCAACAGGCGTAGTCGTGGCCGCCGTTGAACTCGCGGTACTCGACGTCGTAGCCGCGGGCGGTGAGGACGTCGCGCAGGTGCCGGTTCTGGGCGAGCAGCATCCATTCCTGGAGGCCGACCTCGACGTAGAACCGGGCCGCCCGTCGCGGTTCGGCGGCGAAGCGGCGGGTCAGCCATTCGCTGCCCTCGTCGAACTCCGTCTCGTCCGGCCACCAGAAGGAGCCGGACTGGGCGAGGGCGTTGCCGAAGCGCTCGGGGCGCCGGAAGGCGGCGAAGGCGGCGGTGAGGCCGCCCGCGCTCTGGCCGGCGACGACGGTCCGGCGGGGGTCGTCGGTGGCGCCGAACTCCGTTGCGGCCCAGGGCAGGAGGCGGTCGGCGAGGAGGTCGACGAAGGCCGGGTTGCAGCTCAGGTCCTCGGGGCGGCCGGGCCCCATGGTGTGCACCAGCAGGGCGATGGTGGGCGGGAGGGCGCCGTCGGCGGTCAGGTTGTCGAGGGTGTCGCCGACGGAGAGCACCTCGCCCCACATCTCGCCGTCGAGCAGCACCGCCACCGGGTACGGGCCGAGGCCGGGCCGGTGCCCGGCGGGGAGGTGGACGTCCACCCGTCGGCCGGCCGCCGTTCGGGGGAGGGTCCGCCCGCGCGGCACGTCGTCCCGCCGTCGGGTGTACGGCTGGGCGGGGGCCTGCGGCAGGCTGAGCACCGAGGCGGGGTGGCGGCCGTCGCGGGCGGGGAGGCGGGGTTCGGTGTCGTGCGGGTCGGGGCGGGCGTGGTCGAGGACGTGCAGCCAGTCGGCCCGGCTGGTGCCGGGGGGCGCGCCGTGGAAGGGGTGGAGCTGGTAGGAGGCGCGGTGGTCGGCGCGCAGCCGGTAGGTGATCTCCCAGCGGTCGTTGCGGCGGGCCATCAGGTGGGGTGTCAGGTCGCCGGCGTGCCGGTCCTTGTCGGTGACGGTGTGGAGGAGTGCGAGCACACCGTCGCAGTCGTCCCCGCCGTGCACGAAGGTGACCAGCCGGTACGCGGGGTCGTCCGGGTCGGCGGCGATCAGGGGGAAGGCGTCCAAGGGTCTCAGCTCCAGGGTCGGTTCATGCGGCGCTCCGGCGGCGCCCGAGCAGCACCCAGAGCAGGAAGGGGCCGCCGAGCACGGTGGTGACGATGCCGACGGGGATCTCCACCCCGCCGATCAGCACCCGTCCGAGGGTGTCGGCGAGGACGACGAGCAGTGCGCCGGTGAGGGCGGAGCCGAGCACCGGCACCCGGGTCGGTCCGGCCAGCCGGGCGGCGAGCACGGGTGCGGCGAGGGCGACGAAGCCGACCGGCCCGCAGACCCCGACGGCGAGCCCGGCGAGGGCGACGGCGAGCAGCAGGCAGGCGAGCCGGACCCTGCCGGGGTCGACGCCCAGGGCGGCGGCCACGCTGTCGTCGAAGCGCAGCACCGCCAGCCGCCGGGCCACCACCAGGGCGGTCGGCACCAGGACGGCGAGTCCGACGAGCACGGGCGTGGCGATGGCGTAGTCACGGCCGTTGAGGCTGCCGGAGGTCCAGACGTACAGCGAGCCGGCGGAGTTGAGCGAGCGCCGGGCGAGGGCGACCTGGATGACGGCCGAGGCGAGCGCCGACATGGCGAGTCCGACGACCAGTACCCGGTAGCCGCGGGCGCCGAGTCCGCCGGAGACCAGGCTGACGACCAGGACGGCGGCCAGCGCGCCGAGCGGTCCGGCCCACCAGGCGCCGAAGGTGCCGGAGGCGGTGGCGGAGATCAGCACGGCGGCGGTGGCGCCGTCGTTGACGCCGAGGAGTTCGGGGGTGGCGAGCCGGTTGCGGGCCAGGGTCTGGGTGAGGCAGCCGGCGAGTCCGAGGGCGGCTCCGGCGGCGAGCCCGGCGACGATCCGGCCGAGGCGGAACTTCTGCACCAGCAGGACGTCCAGCCGCTCGCCGTGGCCGAACACGGCCTGGAAGGTCGTGCCGAGGCCGAGTTCGCTCTGTCCGGCGTGTGCGGAGACGACCACGGCGGCGAGCAGGGCGGTGGCCAGGCCGAGTCCGGCGAGCAGCGGTCGGCGCGGTACCAGCAGGGACCAGGCACCGTACCGGAGGGCCGGGTCCGGCCGGGCCGGGCGCGGTTCGGAGCGCTGGACGGGCGGGGCCTCGGCGGCGGGGTCGCTGAGCGCCAGGGCGGCGGAGCGGCGGGAGCGGACGATGGCGATCAGCGCGGGGGCGCCGACCAGGGCGACGATCACCGAGACCGGCGCCTCGAAGGGCCGGGCGACCACCCGGGCGAGCACGTCGGCGCCGGTGAGCACGGCGGCGCCGAACAGTCCGGCGAGCAGGGTGAGTCGGCCGATCCGGGGCCCGGCGAGGGCGCGGGCCAGGAAGCCGGCGAGCAGGCCGAGGAAGGAGATCGGCCCGGCCAGGGCGACCGCCGAGGCGGTGAGCAGGGTGACGGCGGCGGCGACGGCGGCGCGGGTGGCGCCGGGGCGGTGGCCGAGGCCGCGGGCGAGGTCGTCGCCGAGGGCGAGGGCGGTGAGCGGCCGGGTGGTGAGCAGGGCGAGCAGGAAGCCGGCGCCGAGGACGGGGGCGAGTTGGGCCAGCGTCGTCCAGCCTTCCACCCCGGCCAGTGAGCCGAGCACCCAGACCCGGTAACGGTCGTACGCCTCCGGTGAGTTGACGATGAGAACGCCGGTGATGCCGCCGAAGGTCGCGCCGACGGCGGAGCCGCCGAGGATCAGCCGCACGGGGGAGCCGCCACCCCGGCTGCCGGCGATCAGCAGGACCAGGGTGCTGGCGAGGACGGCGCCGCCGAAGGCGAAGGCGAGGTACCCGTAGGAGGTCTGCACGCCGAGCACGGCGATGCCGAGCACGACGCCGAGCGAGGCGCCCGCGTTGACGCCGAGCAGGCCGGTCTCGGCCAGCGGGTTGCGGGTGACGGACTGGAGCTGGGCGCCGGCGACGCCGAGGGCGGCGCCGACCAGCAGCGCGGTGAGGGTGCGGGGCAGTCGCAACTCGCCCACGACGAGGGCGAGTCGGCTGTCGGCGCGGGCGCCGCCGCGGTCGAGCAGGTAGTCCAGGACCCGTCCCGGCCCGACCTCGCCGGCGCCGACCGAGAGCGAGAGCGCGGTGAGCGCGAGCAGGACCGCGACCGCCCCGACGGCGACCGGCCAGGCGCTGTCCCGGAGAGGGCGGGCCGGTGGGGGAGGGGCGCCGGGTGCGGTGACGGCGGGCGCTTCGGGGGCGCCCACTTGCGACGATGTCATAAGGTAAGGCTAACCTAATGTCCGGGGCGTCCCGCCGGCACCGCCGTCGTGCCGGGCTGCCCGGACGCCGCCCAACTCCCGTACCACCCCCGCCCCGGAGGCACCCATGCCGTACGCCCAGAGCCCGCTCCGCCCCTCCCCCGGCCTCCGGCCGGGGGGAGCCCCGGGCCGCCGCGCGGCCCGGGTGCTGGCCGTCACCGGGGCGGCCGCCCTCCTGCTCGCCGGGTGCGGCTCCGCCGGGTCCTCGTCCACGTCCGGGGACCCCTCCAACTCCGCGTCCGCCGCCCCGGGCAGCGCGGCGGACGCGGCCAACGGCGGCAAGCGCACCGTCAAGGACGCCACCGGCAAGGCCGTCGAGGTCCCCGCCGAGCCCCAGCGGATCGTCACCCTCACCCAGGAGGACCTCGACGCGGTGCTCGCCCTCGGCGTCAAGCCGGTCGGCATCACCAACGGCCAGGGGCTCAACGAGCCGCCCGCCTACCTCAAGGACAAGGTCCAGGGCGTGCCGGTGGTCGGCAACCTGCTCCAGCCGGTGATGGACAAGGTGATCGCCGCCAAGCCCGACCTCATCCTGGCCGGGGACATGCAGGACGAGCAGGTGCTCAAGCAGCTGCGCGAGATCACCCCCGCCACCCTGGTCACCATGGCACCCACCGACGACTGGAAGCTCGCCTTCCGGGGCATCGGCAACGCCGTCAACAAGCTCGACCGGGCCAACAAGGTGATCGACGACTACCAGGCCAAGGCCACCAAGGCCGGCGCCGACCTCGGCAGGAACAAGGGCGCCGCCGTCTCCATCGTCCGCTGGAACCCCACCGGCCCCAGCTGGATGGAGAAGAAGCAGTTCGCCGGCGGCGTCGCCCTCGACATGGGCCTCACCCGCCCGGCCGCCCAGGACAAGGACGGCAACGCCCACAGCCCGGCGCTCAGCCTGGAGAAGCTCGCCGAGATCGACGGCGACTGGCTGTTCCTGTCCACCCTCACCGACGACGGCAAGGCCGCCCTCAAGGACGTCCAGTCCAAGCCCGCCTACCAGCAGTTGAACGCGGTGAAGAACAACCACGCCGTCACCGTGGACGGTTCGGTCTGGTCCACCCGGGGCGGCCCGCTGGCGGCCGACGTCGTCATCGGCGACCTCGGCAAGGCGCTGTCCGGTTCCTGAGCGCGAGCGGAACCGGGGGCTGAGACATGGAGTTGACGATCCAGGGCGTCACCGCCGGGTACCGCCCCGGCCGCCCGGTGCTCGGCGGCATCGACCTCACCGTGCCCGCCGGGCAGGTGGTGGCGGTGGTCGGCCCGAACGGCTGCGGCAAGTCCACCCTGCTGCGGGCGGTGGCCCGGCTGCACAAGCCGGACGGCGGGCGGATCCTGGTCGGCGGCGAGGACATCTGGCAGCTGCGCCCGCGCCGCGCCGCCCACCGGGTCGCGCTGCTCCCGCAGAGCCCGCGGGCCCCCGAGGCGGTCACCGTGGCCGGCCTGGTCCGCTACGGGCGCCACCCGCACCAGGGCCTGTTCCGCCAGTGGTCGGCCGACGACGAGCGGCTCACCGCCGAGGCCCTGCGCGCCACCGGCGTCGACGCCCTCGCCGACCGCCGCCTCGACCAGCTCTCCGGCGGCCAGCGCCAGCGCTGCTGGCTCGCCATGGTGCTCGCCCAGGACGCCCCGGTGCTGCTGCTGGACGAGCCGACCAGCGCGCTCGACCTCGGCCACGCGGTGGAGGTGCTGGAACTGGTCCGCGCGGTCGCGGCCGGCGGGCGCACGGTGGTGATGGTGCTGCACGACCTCGCGGCGGCCGCCCGCTACGCCGACCTGCTGGTCGCCCTGCGGGACGGCGCGGTGGTTGCCTGCGGGCCGCCCCGGGAGGTGGTGGACGCGCCGCTGGTGCGGGCGCTGTACGACATCGACAGCCATGTCCTGGCGGCCCCGGACGACGGCGCCCCGGTCATCGTCCCGCGGGCGCCGGCGGGCTGAGGGACCTGGGCCGGGGTCGGGGCCAGGATCGGGGCCGGGGCCGGTCGGTCGGTAGGTCGGTAGGTCGCGAAGGCGGGGGGGGACCCAGGGGGGGGGGGAGGGGGATCCCCTGCCTTTCCTCGTCTCCCCCCA
>NZ_JBVIWC010000002.1:198158-223728 GCF_055594965.1 Kitasatospora sp. NPDC040550
CCCTGGGCTTGTTTTGTGGGGGTGTGGGGGGTTCTAAAATTCCCCCCCCCCCCGGTGTGGTGGCCCCCCCGCCTCTCGCGCGTTCCTGGGCCGCCCCGCGTCTCCGATCGACCACCCGTTCGAGTGGTTTCGGCTCGGCCGCTCCCTGTCCGGCTCCCCCTGCCCGTCGCGTTGTCAGTGACCCTCGCTACGTTCCTCGCATCGCTGGTCAGCGGGGCGATCCGAACGACGTTCCCCGGTGGGAGGAGTACGGCTGTGGCATGGGTGGAAACGGGCGCGGGAGGGTACCGCGTCGCGCTCGACGGAGAGGGCCGGGTGGTGTGCCGCAACGCGGCGGGCCGCCCCCTCAAGTCCGTCCCGTCGAAGCTCGGTGACGACCCGGTGGTCGCCCAGCTCAAGCAACTCGCCGAATGGCTCGCCGCGCACGAGCGGAGCTGCCAGGAGGACGTCGAGCGGTGGATGGTGCGCTCGCTGCCGGTCCCCGCCGCCGTACTCGCCGCCGTCTGGCCCGACGAGGCCTGGCAGTCCGTCCTGCGGGACGTCGTGGTCACCGGCGCGGACGGCGCCGTGGCGGGCTTCCTGCGCGACGCCGACGCCGAGCGCGGCCTCGGCCTGGTCGACCTCGACGGCGACACCGTGCGCCTCACCGACGGCGAGGTCCTGATACCCCACCCGGTGCTCCTCCCGGACCTCGACGACCTGCGCGAGTTCGCCGTCGAACTCGGCGTCACCCAGCGCGTCCAGCAGCTCTACCGCGAGGTCTGGCACCGCCCCGAGGAGCCGGCCGCGGGCACCGAGGTCCACACCTTCGCTGGCGGCCGCTACCGCGAACTGCGCGAGCTGGTCGGGCGCTGCACCCGGCTCGGCTGCCGGGTCCGCGGCGGCTCCGCCGTCCAGCCGATCACCGAGGGCGGCCGCACCGTCGAGGCCCGGGTCTGGGTCGGCGACTACTACGAGTACGACGCCTGCGAGACGGGCGCGCTCAGCTGGGCCGGCCCCGACGGCCGGTCCCTGCCGCTCGCCGAGGTCGGGCCGGTCGCCTGGTCCGAGGGCATGAGGATGGCCGCCGCGCTCCACGCGGGCCGCACGATCGAAGGGGAGGACGCCGCATGACCACCGGCCAGATGACCACCACCGGCCCGTACCGGGGCGCCGTGGCGCCCGAGGCGCTGCTCGACGCCGGCGCCGTCCTGCCACCCGGCACCCTGGCCGACGCCGGCCGCCCCGACAGCGCCGCCGACGTGCTGACCGCGCGCGGCTACACCCACCCCGCCCTGGACGGCCGCCAGATCGTCCGGCTGGTCCCCGGCGCGCTCGGCCCCGCCGAGGACCTCGCCCTGGACTTCCTCGGCCTCACCCCCGAGGGCGCGCCCGCCGAGGTCGGTCAGGTCCGCCAGGAGGCGCTCGGCTTCCCGGCCTGGGCACTCGTCCACGACCCGGCCAACGGGCACCACGCGCTCGCCCTGGTCAAGGAGCTGGAGCGGCTGGCCCGCCAGGCCCGGTCCAAGCCCGGCGCCGCCAAGGACGGCTTCGACGAACTCGCCACCCGCCTCGGCCGCGCCGTCCCGCACTTCCTGCCCACCTTCTGCGAGGAGGTCGGCCGGATCTTCCTCACCCACGGCAACCAGACCTACGCCGCCGCCTGGTTCGGCAAGGCCCGCGAGGCCGAGCGCACCCACAACCTGGCCGTCGACGAGGAGCGGCTGCGCGCCGTCTTCCTGGAGTTCGCGCTGGCCGGCGCGCTCACCGTCAAGTCGCTGCGCCAGTACGTCAAGGAGCTCGCCCGCCGGCTCGACCCGCAGACCGCCTGGCTGCGCTTCCGCCAGCTGTGCACCGAGCGCTCCGCGGCCGGCATGGCCCCGTACGCCGGGGTCGCCGAGGACGCCCGCGCGCTGATCCGGGCCGCCGGGCTGGACCGCGCCGAGCACGAACGGGCGCTGCTCGCCGAGCTGTTGGAGTCCCCGGCGGTCAACCGGGCGCCCGCCGCGTTCTGGAAGTCCTGGCACGGCGCCCTGGTCGAGCTCGGCAGCGGCGACGCCGCGGTCCGCACCCGCCTGCTGGAACTGCTGCCCGACTCGGCCGCCGGCGGCACCGACGCCGCCGCGCAGGACGCCGCCTGGCTGGCCGTCCTCGCCGCCACCGGCGCCGAGGAACTGCTCACCGGCCCGCGCGCCGAGGGCGCCGAGCCCGCCGCCGAGTGGCTGCGGCGCTGGTGCAACCACCTCGGCCGCGGCTGGCGCAACCGGCCCGGCTGCCCGGCCACCCTCGCACTGACCGGCCGGATGGTCGAGCGGCTGCGCGCCGACGCCGTCCCGGTCGACCTCTTCACCGGCATCAGCGGCAGCCTCACCCGGATCGACCTGCTGGAGCTCCTGCTGGCCGAGGGCGTCCCGGTGGCCGACCCGCCGGCCGGCCTGGGCTTCGACCTGCGCGAGTGGGTCACCCAGAGCGGCCCGGCCGCGACCGGCGCTGCGACCGTTGCGGCCGGTGCGACTACTGCGACGGGTGCGACCGGTGCGGTCGGTGGCTCGCTCGCCGCCGTCGCCGCCGACGCACGCTTCCGGCCGCTGCTGCGCCGCTCCGCCCCGGGCGCCTGGGCGCAGGCCGTCGAACACCGCGCCGCCGCCCTCCCGCTGCTGAACGAGCTGTTCCGGGAGTGGGCCGAGGAGCGCGCCGAGGAACTCACCGCCGTCCGCGGCCTGGCCGGCGCCGTCGACCTGGTCCGCTCGCTGACCCCGCACCGCACCGCCATCCGCACGGTCGCCCCGGCCGCCGCCGAGAAGATCGCCGCCCTCGACGTCGCCGGGCTGCTCGCCGACGCCCTCGCCGCCGGAATCCTGGACGAACTCGGCTGGCCCGCCCTGGAAGAGGCCCTCGGCAAGCTCGCCGACCCGCCCGCCGCCGACGCCCTCCCCGACACCGCCCCCGGCCACCGCCGCCGCGGCCTGAACGACCTGGTCATCGAGGACGCCTGGCCGTACCTCGTCCTCGCCCGCCACGACCGGGCCCTCGTGGTCGGCCCGGACGGCATCCTGCTGGAGCACACCCTGCGGCTGCCCCCGCTGCCGGGCGTGCGCAACCGGCCCCGGCTGCGCCTGGTCGACGGCGAACTCCTCGTCGTCTGGTACGAGGGCAACGCGCAGAAGGCCTACTGGTCCGGCCGACCGGACCAGACCTTCGAACTGACCGGCCGCACCATCGCCGGCTACTACTACGGCGAACGCCACCCGGACGACACCTCCCTCCCGCTGCCCGGCGGCGGCCGCACCACCGGCGCCCGCCCGCTGCACCCCGGCGACACCCGGCTGCCCGAGGAACACCCCGTCCTCGGCGACGGCACCGGGTACTGGACGCTGCGCCACGCCCCGGACGGCACCCCGGTCCTGCGCGAACTCGACCCGGCCACCGGCACCCTGGGCCGGGCCGCCGAACCGCCGGTGATCGCCGCCACCGCCGCGGCCGGCCGGCTCGTCATCGGCAGCACCGGCCTGCTGCCGCTGCAGCCCGGCCTGGAGGACACCCCGCTGGGCACCGACGGCACCGTGCTCGGCAGCTGGGTCCGGCACGACCCCGGACGCGCCGTCACCACCTTCACCGCCGACGGGCAGCGCATCGTCCTGCCGCTGGACGACCGCACCGACACCCACGTCCTCCCGGTCGGCCGGCTCGCCCTGCCCGGCGCGCCGGGCCCGGTGGTCAGCCGCACCGGCGAGTTCCTCGACCTCGGCCTGCCCGACCTCGCCGACCGCTCCGACCGCACCGCCGACCTGCGCTCCTGCCGGGCGGGCGAGCTCTCCGCCGCCGGCACCGCACTCGTCCCGCCGTACGACCACTGGCACTCCCTGCGGCCCCGTGACGAGGCGGGCTCCCGGGTGCTGCGCGCCCTGACCGCCGAGCAGGCCGCCCGGCTGGTCGACCTCGCCTGGCCGGTCGACGCCGAGCCCGTCCCGGCGGACGAGCAGCGCTGGGTCACCGTCCAGGGCGTACGGCGCCCGCTCGCCCAGCGCGGCGAGGCCCGCAACAGCCTGCCGGTCGAGGCCGTCGGCGCCGCCCTGCCCGGGATCACCCACCCGCTGCTGCTGGCCGGCGTCGCCGGGTTCGCCCGCACCGCCGCCGACCTGCTCGACCGGATCGCCCGGTTCCTCCCGCAGCCGGAGGCCGAGCGGCCCAGCACGGCCGAGGCCGCCGAGTGGCGCCCCGACCACGGGCGCGACCACCAGCTGCGGGACGCCGTCAGCGCCGTCCTGCCCGGGACCCCGGGCCTGGGCAACAGCTGGGGCACCACCGAGCAGTACTGGGTGCTCAACAACCTGCGCGCCGTCACCGCCGCGCTCGCGGCCCCGACCACCGTGGAGGGCGACGGCTGGACCACCCAGGGCACCGTCACCCTGCAGGGCGGCGAGGCCCACCACGGCTGGCGGAACCTGCTCGGCCGGGTGGACGTCCTCGCCCACGCCATCGCCAACCCGCTCACCCCGCCGGCGCACCGCTCCACCCTGGTCCTGCTGCTCGACGAGCTCACCAAGGGCCCGCTCGCCGACCGCGGCGCCACCCTGCGCGAGGTCGTCCTCGCCGAGACCGACGAGCGCGCCAAGGGCCGGCGGCCGGAGGCCTACCGCCAGGGCGAGGTGCTCCGGCACGGCGACCGCACCGTGGTGATCCTCGACTACCGCCACCAGCAGGAGGACGGGACGGCGCACTGGCGGGCCGTCGACCACGACCCGAGCGGCGAGTTCGGCCCCGTCGCCCACTTCACCACCCTCGAGGAGCGCCGCACCGAGGAGCGGGTGAACACCGCCTGGACCGAGAAGTTCCGGCGGGTCGCCGCCCTGCGCGGCAGCGTCCCCTGGCAGCCCGAGCACGCCGCCGCCTTCGCCGAGCTCACCGGCATCGGCACCGCCCGCGCCACCCTGCTGCTCTGCCCGCCCCCCGGCCTCCTGCACTGGGGCACCGTCGAGGTGCCCGCCGAACACGGCCTCAAGACCGCCGAGGTCAGGGCCGCCCAGGCCTGGCTGCGCGGCCACGACCACCACGCCGTCGCCGAGGTCTGGGGCGCCCTGCTGCCCCACGACGACCCGAAGCGACTGTGGACGGAAGGCCCCGACACCGCCGCCGGGGCCGCGGCCTGGATCCGGCACTTCGGACGCCTCGTCACCCTCCCCGAGGACGCCCTGGCCGGCGTCCAGGGCGTGCCCATCGGCACCATCGAGGAACTGCTCAACCCCGGCCGGACACCGTGGCTCACCCGCACCACCGGCTACCGGCTGACCACCGGCAGCCGGGCCGCACTCCAACTGGAGCCCGCGGACGCGACCGCCGTCCCCGGCCCCGGCACCCTCCCGGGCGCGATCGACGCCCTGCGCTGGCTCGGCTACCACCTGCCCGCCGACAGCCCGCTGCGCCCGCTGCTGCCCACGGCCGCCGCCGCGCTGCGCACCCGCCTCGCCGACCCCGAACTGCTGCTCGGATTCGGCCTGGTCAGCACCACCCAGGGCACCTCGGTGTCGACCGTCCTGCGCGAACACTTCGGCCTGCCCGCTGAGGGCGGAGCCGACCCGGACGGCCTGGTCCGCTGCGGTCCCGCCGTCGTCCTCAGCCCCTACCGCACCGAGTACGAGCAGATCTGGCTGCGCCCCGCCGGCCTCACCGGCCCGGACGACCCGCTGATCGACCTGCTCATCGGGCTGACCGACGGCTACTGGTCCGGCGCCGACCTGGCCGCCGTCCGGTCCGTCCTGGGCGGCGAACCGGAACGCCTGGCCGCGAGCGCCGCAGCCGTGCCGGCCGCCGACGAGGGCCCGGCCTGGCTGCAGAACCCGCAGCTCAGCGCCCCCGAGCTGGTTGCCGAGGCGGCCCGCACCCACGGCCTGGGCGAGGACGCGGCCGCGCTCTACCTCCAACTGCTCGCCCTGCCCGACCCGACGGACCGCAACGCCGCCCGCTGGACGGGCTGGAAGCCCGCCCGGCTCAAGCGCGCCCGCGCCGAACTCGCTGCCGGCGCACTGGTGCTGGAGGCCAAGCGGGCCCGGGCCGGCCGCAGCCTCTTCCTGCCCGGCGGCTGGCAGGAGGCCAAGACCCCCGCCCTGCCGGTGGAGACCTGGAAGGCGGGCCTGTACCAACTGTCCACCCACCGGCCGGTGCTGCCGCACCTGCCCGTGCCCGAACTGTTCGCCCGCGCCTGGCAGCGCACCCTCGACGGCGACGCCCCCGGCTACGAAGAGCTCCAGACCAGCAAGCGCAGGAAGGCCCGCCGATGAGCGCCACCGAGATCATCACCACCGACTCCCCGGTTCGGCAGATCGTCCCGCCCGAGGAGAAGCACGCCGCCGAACTGGAGTTCCTCGCCGCCCACGACAACGGCCCGCGCCCGCCCGGCTGGCGCCTCACCCCGCGCGCCGTGGTCACCTTCGTCATGGGCAGCGGCGGCGAGAAGCTCAAGGCCGGGCGCCGCAGCCTGGCCGTCGAGCCCAAGTTCGTCGGCGAGCGCGCCCTGGTCGAACGCTGCGTCGTCACCCTCGCCGGGGAGCGCGGCCTGCTCCTCGTCGGCGAACCCGGCACCGCCAAGTCCATGCTCTCCGAACTGCTCGCCGCCGCCGTCTGCGGGACCAGCGCGCTCACCGTCCAGGGCACCGCCGGCACCACCGAGGACCAGCTCAAGTACGGCTGGAACTACGCCCTGCTGCTCGCCAAGGGCCCCAGCCGCGAAGCCCTCGTCCCCTCCCCGGTGCTCACCGCGATGACCACCGGGGCCGTCGCCCGGGTCGAGGAGGTCACCCGCTGCCTGCCCGAGGTGCAGGACGCCCTGGTCTCCCTGCTCTCCGAACGGCGCATCGCCGTACCCGAGTTGGCCGGCACCCCGGACGGCCAGCTGCACGCCGCGGCCGGCTTCACCCTGATCGCCACCGCCAACCTGCGGGACAAGGGCGTCAGCGAGATGTCCGCCGCCCTCAAGCGGCGGTTCAACTTCGAGACGGTCGGCCCGATCGGCAGCCTGGCCGCCGAGGTCGAGCTGGTCCGCCGCCAGTCCACCGGCGCCGTCGCCCGGGCCGGCGCCGGCTACGCCGTCGACGACGCCGTCCTGGAGGCCCTGGTCACTGCCTTCCGCGACCTGCGCACCGGCCGCTCCACCGAGGGCTGGGAGGTCGAGCGCCCCTCCACGGTGATGAGCACCGCCGAAGCCGTGTCCGTCGCCACCGCGCTCGGCGTCACGGCCGCCTACCTGCCCGACGGCGGCGACCTGCTCGGCCGGCTCCCCGGCCAACTCCTCGGCGTGGTCCGCAAGGACGACCCGGCGGACGCGGCCCGGCTGCTCGGCTACTGGGACGGCCCGGTCCGCCGCCGGGCCGAACAGGGCGCCGCCACCTGGCGCACCCTGTGGGACGCCCGCCCGGCGCTGGAGGCCTGACGATGACGAGCAGCGCGGTGAGGACCACCACCCCGGCCGGCCCGGCGGCGGTCCGCCCCGGGGTCGGCCCCGGCCCCGACTCCGGTGCTGAACTCGGCCCCGGCCCCGGCAGCGGCAGCGGCACCGGCCCCGGCACCGACCTCGCGGTCCGCGCCGAGACGGACCGGCTGGCCGGCTCCGGCACCGACCGTCCCGGGCCCTACCTGATCGGCGTGCGCCACCACGCGCCCTCCCTCAGTGCGGTCCTCCCCGCGCTGCTCGACGCGGCCCGGCCCGAGGCCGTCCTGGTCGAACTGCCCGCCGAGTTCCAGCCCTGGCTCGACCACCTCGCCGACGAGGCCACCGAGGCCCCCGTCGCCCTCGCCGCCGCCCCGGCCGGCGGTGGCGACGCGGGCGCAGCCCCCGGCGGGCTCGCCTTCTACCCCTTCGCCGACTTCTCCCCAGAACTCGTCGCCCTGCGCTGGGCCCGGCGCAACGGCGTCGAAGCCATCGCCTGCGACCTCCCGCTCGCCCACCGCACCGGGCCCACCGACCCGCGCGCCCGCCGCCCGGCAGGCGGCCCCGACACCCCCGGCGTGGCCGACGCGCTGCGCCACCGCCTCACCGGCCGCGCCACCGACGACGACCTCTGGGACCGCCTCGTCGAGACCGCCGCCCCCGGCTCCGGCCCGGAGGCCGTCCGGCGCGCCGCCCTCCTGGTCGGCTGGGCCCTGCGCCACGACGCCGAGACCGGCCCCGGCGTCGACCCGTACGACCTGCGCCGCGAAGCCTGGATGCGCGCCCGCATCCGGGCCGCCTCGGCGGGCGGACGCCGGACCGCCGTGGTCGTCGGCGCCTTCCACGCCCCCGCCCTGCTCGACGGACCCACCGCCCCCGAGGAGCCGCCCCGCCCCGACGAACCCGGGCACGTGCTCTCCCTCATCCCGTACACCTACCCGCTGCTCGACGCCCGCTCCGGCTACCCGGCCGGCATCCGCGACCCCGAATGGCAGCACACCGTCCTCGACGCCGGCGGCGACCCCGAGCGCCTCGGCGAGGCGCTCACCGTCACCGCCGTCCGGATCTGCGCCGCCCTGCGCACCCAGGACCACCCCTCCGGCCCCGCCGACGCCCGCGAGATCGTCCGCCTGGCCGGCGACCTCGCCCGGCTGCGCGGCCACGCCGCCCCCGGCCGCGGCGAACTCGTCGAAGCGGTACAGTCCGTGCTCGCCCAGGGCGAGCCCCTCGGCCGCGGCCGGGCCGTCGCGCGCGCCCTCGAACAGGTCCTGGTCGGCACCCGCACCGGGCGCCCCACCCCCGCCGCCCCGCGCAGCGGCCTCGGCCCCGCCGTCGAAACCCTCCTCGCCGACCTGGGCCTCCCCGGCCCGACCGACCCGGGCCCGCGCGAACTGCGCCTCGACCCGCTGCGCAGCCCCCTCGACCGCCGCCGCGAGATCCTCCTCCACCGCCTCACCGCCTGCGGCGTCCCCTACGCCGACCCCGTCCCCACCACCGGCCCCGGCGGCACCGAAACCCTCGGCACCCGCTGGCGCCTGCACTGGACCCCCACCGTCAACGCCCTCCTCACCGTCGCCGGCACCCGCGGCGTCACCCCCGCCCAAGCCGCCGAGGGCGCCCTCCGCGGCCGCCTCACTGACGACCCCACCCCGCGCGAGATCATCGACGGCCTCACCGCCGCCGCCTCCTGCGCCCTCCCCACCCTCACCGCCACCCTCCTCACCCGACTCACCACCACCCTCCCCAGCACTGCCACCCTCCCCGACCTCCTCGCCGCCCTCACCCTCCTCGACCGCCTCACGGCCGGGCACTTCCCCGTCACCCCCGCAGCCACAGCTCCCGGGGACGGACTCGCCGACCCCACCCCGCCGGCCCCGCCGTCCGGCGCGGACACCGCCGCGCCCTCCCCGGCCTCGCGGCCCGGCGGCCTCGCCGGACCTGACTCCCACGGGGTTGCCCGTGCGGCTGTCGGGGCGATGGGCGGCTCGGATGGTGGGGGCTCGCCTGCTGCTCCGGACCTCCTCGCGGGGGCGACCCCGTCCGAAGGGTCGGGCGGCCCCACCGCCCGTCCCGTGGTTTCGCCCGCCAATGCGGCTGGTGCGGGCCGTGCGCCGGAGGCCTCGGCTGCCGGGGCTGACGGTCGGCCGCTCCCCGGCCTGCCGTTTCGGGCGGCGACGGAGCTGTTGACCGCTGTGGCGGTGCGGCAGGTGGCGGGGTTGGGGGGTTCGGACGATCCCGCGGATGCGCGGGCGTTGGTGGAGCTGGTGCGGCGGGCGGATCGGCTGGGCGGGGTGCGGTTGGGGTACGCGCTGGGGGAACTCGCCGAGCGGGGGAGTCCGTTGGTGCGGGGTGCGGCCGGGGCGGTGCGGGTGCTGCTCGGGCAGGAATCCGCGGAGGTGTTCGGCGGGCGGGCCGCGTCCTGGGTGGACGGGGCGACCGACGTGCGGGCGCGGCAGGTGCTCGGGCGGTTGCTGGTCGGGTTGTTGACGGCCGCCGAGGGGCTGTTCGACAGCGCGCCCGAGGCGCTCGAACCGGTGCTGGAACGGGTCGGTTCGCTCTCGGACGCCGCCTTCCTGGACCGGCTGCCCGCGCTGCGCGGCGGCTTCGACACGCTCAGCCCGGCCGCCCGTGACCGGCTGCTGAGCTCCGTCGAGGACCGCCTGGGCACCCGCCTCGCGGCGCTGCCGGAGCAGACCGACCCCGCCCTGGTGGCCCGTTGGGTCCGCGCGGACCTGGCGGCCCGCCGGGTGCTCGCCGGGAGGGGCCTGCTGCCGGCCGCTCCCCGGATCGCCGATCCGGCGCCTGCGCCGGGGCCCGCACCGGCGGCCGACCCGGTGCCAGGCCCGGTGCCAGGCCCGGCGCCGGCCCTGCCGCCCGGCCCCGGGCACGTCCTCACGCCCGCCGAGCGCTGGCGCCTGCTGCTGGGCCGCCCGGGCACGGGCGGCCTGTCCGGCCGCAGCGCCCGACTCGCCACCGCGCTGGACGAGTTGTACGGCACCGGCCACGGCGAGGGCTCCGGTCCGGGCCTGGACGACCGGGGTGGCCGGGGCGGCAGCAGGGGCGGCCGCGAGGCACCGTTCCCCGGAGTGCGGGAGTGGGCCGAGGAGTTGGAGGCCCTGTTCGGTCCGGGCGTCCGGGAGGAGGTCCTGGCGGCCGCCGTCGCCCAGGGCCGTACGGACGTGCTGGAGGCGATCGACCCGTCCGCCGTCCGCCCGTCGGTGGACCTGCTGCGTGCGGTGCTGGACCACGCGGGCGGTCTGCCCGAGGCCCGGGTGGCCAAGCTGCGTCCGCTGGTGCGCCGCATGGTGGACGAGTTGAGCCGCGAGCTGGCGACCCGGCTGCGCCCGGCGCTGACCGGGATCAGCGTGCCGCGCCCGTCGCGGCGCCCTGGTGGCGGGCTGGACCTCCACCGGACGATCCGGGCGAACCTGGCCACGGCCCGCCCCGGCCCGGACGGTTCGGGCACCGTGATCGTGCCGGAGCGCCCGGTGTTCCGGACCAGGGCGCGGCAGGCCAACGACTGGCGGCTGATCCTGGTGGTGGACGTGTCGGGGTCGATGGAGGCGTCCACGGTCTGGGCGGCGCTCACCGCCTCGATCCTGGCCGGGGTGCCCTCCTTGAGCACCCACTTCGTGGCCTTCTCCACCGAGGTCCTCGACCTGACGGAGCGGGTGGCGGATCCGTTGAGCCTGTTGCTGGAGGTGAGCGTCGGTGGCGGCACCAGCATCGCGACCGGTCTGCGCTACGCCCGGGAGCTGGTGACGGTGCCGTCGCGGACGCTGATCGCGGTGGTCAGCGACTTCGAGGAGGGCGGCCCGGTCAACGCGTTGGTCGCCGAGACCCGGGCCCTGGTGGACTCCGGCGTGCACCTGCTGGGCTGCGCGGCGCTGGACGACTCCGGGACGGCCCGCTATTCGAAGGCGGTCGCCGGCCAACTGGTCGCGGCCGGGATGCCGGTGGCGGCGCTGAGCCCGCTGGAACTGGCCCGCTGGGTGGGGGAGAAGGTGCGATGAACGCCACGATACGGACGGAACAGGCTTCACAGACCGGGAGCAGCTGGCCGGCGGTCCGGCCGGAGGTGGTCGCCGAGGTGGTGTCGGGACTGAGCGCCCGCCTGCAGAAGCGGTTGGACGGCGCGGCGGCGAAGCTCACCGAGCGGCCGCTCAGCCGGGAGGGCGACGAGTGGCGGGTGCAGGTGGACGAGGAGGTCGTGCTCGTCCTGCACGCCCCGGGCGGGGTGGTGGCCGGCCCGTCGGACGTCCGGTGCGGCTGCCTGCTCGCCCCGGCCTGCGTCCACCGGGCCGCCGCCGTCAGCCTCTGCCCGCTGGCGGAGGCCGACGATCCGGGCGTCGGAACCGCACCGGCAGAGGGGCCGGGCGCACCGGCCGCGGCCGCCAATCCGGCCGAGTCCGGACTCGAGCCCGAGCCCGAGCCCGAACCCGGACCCGGACTCGAACCCGAGCCCGAACCCGTCGCCCTCACCCCGGCCGAACGCGCCGCCGCCCGACACCTCCACCGCGCCGCCTGCGCGCTGCTGGCCGCCGGGGTGAGCGGAGCGGGCGCGGTCGCCCAGGCGGAGTTGCTGCGGGCCGGCCACGGGGCGCGGGTCGCGGGGCTGTACCGCCCGGCAGCGGCGGCGGTCGCGGTGGTGACCGGGATCCGGGCGGCGCGTTCCGGTGCGCCCGACCACCGTCTGGCGGACCTGGTGGCGGGCCTGCGCGAGCTGCTCGGCCTCACCACCGCCCTGACCACCCTGAGCACTGTGACCGCTGTGACCGCCGTGACCGTCCCGGCCGGCACCCCCACCCCGCTCGCCGCCCTGCGCGGGACCGCCCGCCAGGCCTACGCCGAGGAGGGCGGCCTGCGGCTGTACGGGCTGTTCGCCGAGCCGGTGCTGACCGCGACCCATGCGGGTGCGGTCAGTTGGGCGGTGGACGCGGGTGGCCGGCTCAGCACGATCGCCGAGGTGACGCCGCACGGCGATGTCACGACCGCCGCCCCACTGGCCGTCGGGGCGGGCAACCGGACGGTCCGGCTGGGCGATGCGGCGCTGAGCCACCGCGAGTTCAGTCGTACCGGGCTGGCCGTCCAGGGCGCGACCAGGTCCACCGGCGGGCGGCTGGGCGCGGGCGCCTCGGTACGGGCGGTCCGCGCGGCGGGCGCGGCCTGGACGGCGGAGCCGGTGGCCCGGCTCTGGGCCGAGCCGCCCGCCGCCCAGGTGGCCCGGGCCCTGGCGGCGCAGGAACTGCCGTACGGGAGCCGCCCGGCGGGGAGCGACCTGTTGTTCCTGGACGTCGTCCTGCTGGGCACGGCCCCGACCGGTCCGGGCGGGGTGCTCCAGCTGCTCGCCCGTCCGGTCGGAAGCGGCACGGTGGTCGCGCTGCGCCCGGGGCACGAGCACCCCGATCTGGCTTTCCGGGCCAATCTGGCCCTGCTCGCCACGGCCCCTGGCCTTCGGCTGCGGCTGATCGGACGGCTGGAGCGCGCCGACCGTCCGGAACTGCGGGTGCTGGCGATCGGCACGCCCTGGGGAGGCTCCGACCGGGCCGGCCGCGCCCGCCTCGCCCTGCCCGCCGACCGGGCGGACCGGGTCAACCTCGGCCTGGAACGGCTGCAGACCGCTGACCTGCCCGCTGACCTGCCTGTCGTCCCAGCTGCCGACCTGCCCACCGATCTGCCCGCCGATCTGCCCACCGAGCCGCCGCCCGGCCCGCCGGTGCACGTGCTCGGCCGCCGGGTGGAGCAGACCATCACCACCGGCCGGTCCGCCCTGGCGCCGAGCGCGGCCACGGCGGCGGCGGACCGGACCCTGCTGCGGGCGTCGGGGCTGGCGACCGCCGCCGAGCTGTTGGACGGCCTGCGGGCGGCTGCCGCGGACCAGCGGCGCGACGTGTTCGGCCGGATCGTCGCGGACGACCACGACGCCTTCGCCACCGCCTGGCTGGCGGCCGCCGACTACACCGAGGCGCTGGCGACCGCGCTCTGCTCCGCCGCCTGGGGCGGCGAGCAGGACGGCCGGGAGGAGGGCCGGGAGAACAGCCGGGAGGACGGGGCGGAGCTGTGAGCCGAATTATTTGCAGAGACCGATAATCGGCGCCGAATGGCATACTTGTACGAGAGGGGACAGCTCAGGACGCACAGGTGAACGTGAAGGGAAGGCGAGCCATGGCCATCCGCGACGACGCGGCCGAGGTCCGGGCCGGTGGCTGGCGGACGCTCGCCGCCCTGCACGGGCTGATCGACGCCGCGCTGGAGAAGGCGCTCCAGGCGGAGCACAAGCTCTCGGTGGTGGAGTACACGGTGCTGGAGGCGCTCTCCCGGCAGGACGGCTGGCACATGCGGATGCAGCAGCTGGCCCGTGCGGCGGCGCTGAGCAGCAGCGCCACCACCCGGCTGGTGAGCCGCCTGGAGGACCGTGGCCTGCTCAGCCGCTACCTCTGCGCGGACGACCGGCGCGGCATCTACACCGAGCTGACCTCCGAGGGCCGCGCCCTGCTGGAGACCGCCCGCCCGGTGCACGACGCCACCCTGGAGGCGACCCTGGCCCAAGCCGCGGAACTCCCCGAGCTGGCCCCGCTGGTCGACGCCCTCGCCGAGCTCACCCCGACGAAGGCGTGACCCCGGGCACGGCGTGAGCCTGGCCCAGGTGTGACCCTGGCCCAGGCGTGACCCCGGCGGCGGCAGCCGCCGCCGCGGGTCAGCTCCTCACCGCCGCCCGACGGCCAGCGCGTCCCGGTGCACCCGGTCGAGCAGGGCGAGCAGCAGCTCCTTGCTGGACGCCCGCTCCCGGACGTCGCACAGCACCACCGGCACCTCCGGTCCGAGGTCGAGGGCGCGGCGGACGTCCTCCGGGGTGGCCTCGCGGCGGCCGTGGAAGCAGTTGACCCCGATGGCGAAGGGGATTCCGCGCTGCTCGAAGAAGTCCACGGCGGCGAAGCTGGATTCGAGCCGCCGGGTGTCGGCGAGGATGATCGCGCCGAGGGCGCCGAGGGCGAGGTCGTCCCACATGAACCAGAAGCGGAACTGCCCGGGCGTACCGAAGAGGTAGAGCACCAGGTCCTCGCGGACGGTGATCCGCCCGAAGTCCATCGCCACCGTGGTGGTGGACTTGCCCTGGACGCCTTCGAGGCTGTCGACCCCGATGCTGGCGCGGGTCATCCGTTCCTCGGTCTGCAGCGGTTCGATCTCGCTGACCGAGCCGACCATGGTGGTCTTCCCGACGCCGAAGCCGCCGGCGACGAGGATCTTGACCGCGCCCGGCACCAGGCTCTGGGTCGTCAATTCGGGTCTCCTGGAGGGGAACTGTGGGGATGCGACGGACGCGGCAGCCGGTCAGAGTCTGCGGACGCCCTCGATCACGGCCTGGATCAGCGAGATGTCCGGTGCCTCGGCGAGCTGGACCGGGGCCCTGGTGAGGATCAGCCGGGCCTCCGCCAGGTCGTCCAGCAGCACCTTGACCACGCTCACCGGCAGGTCCATGGTGGCCGCGATCTCGGCCACGGCCAGCGGGCGTTCGCGGCACAGGTCGAGGATCGCGGCCGGTTCGGGGGTCAACCGGCTGGTGTCGGTGCGCGGGTCGGCGGTGACCACCAGGGTGATCAGCGCGAAGCCGTCACGGACCGGGCCGGTGCGCCCGTTGGTGATCGCGTAGGGGCGGACCAGGTGGCCGGCGTCCTTGTCGTAGAACCAGCCCTCGTCGGCGTCGGCGCTGGTCACGCACCGCCACCCGGGCCGGGCCGGCCCGCGTCGCTGCGCGGCGCCGCGGTGAGGTACTGGCCGACCTGCTTGACCAGCATGTTGATCTCGTAGGCCATCAGTCCGGCGTCCACCTGCTCACTGGTGAGCACGGCGAGCCGGGCGCCCTGTCCGGCGGTGGTGACGAACAGGAACAGCTGGTCCATCTCGACCACGGTCTGCCGGACCCGTCCGCCGTTGAAGCGGTGCCCGGCGCCGCGGGCCAGGCTCTGCAGGCCGGAGGCGACGGCCGAGAGGTGCTCGGCGTCGGCCCGGTCGAGGCCCTGGGAGGTGCCGACCAGCAGTCCGTCCTCGGAGAGGACGATGGCGTGCCGGGTCTCGGGTACCCGCGCCACCAACTGGTCCAGCAGCCAGTTGAGGTCGCGCTGGGGCTCGGTGTGCTGCGTCATCACTGCTGTTCCTTGGCTTCCTGAACGGCGGGGGCTTCCGCGGCGCCCTCGGGGGCGGAAGGTGCGGCCGGGTTGGGGGCGATGGCGGACGCGTCCGGTCCGGTGCCGGTCGCGCGGGCGCTCCGGGTGCCGCGCTGGATGGCGGCCATGGTGGCGCGGGACCGCGCCGGCGAGGGGTCGTCGGCCTCGCCGAACCGGGGGCCGGCCGGGGCGGCGTGGGCCCCGTACGGGGTGGACCGCGCTGACGGCGTGGACGGCGTGGACGGCGGCATCATGGTGCCGGGCGCGTTGGCCTCGCGGAGCTGCTCGGCGAGGCTGGCGTTGCGGACCCGCTGCGGCAGGACGCGCGGGGTGCGCAGTTCGCCGTCCGGGCCGTGCTCCACGCTGTCCTCCTGCGGGCGTTCGTGGGTGGGCGTCGACCGGTCGGCGGGCACCCCGTCGAGACCGCCCGCCGGGTCCACGGCCGCCGAGCCGAAGACGGCCGGGTTGACGGCCGCCGGGTCCGCCTGCGCCCCGCCCGGGAGCGGTCCGTCCACGTGCCCTGGGGCCGCGCCGGCTCCCGCGTCGAGCTGCGCGGCGAGTTCCGCCGACGGCCCGGTCGGCAGGTCGTACGGGCGCGGCATCACGGGCCGGGGGACCACCACGGCCCCGGGCAGCCCGGGGATCTCGGCACCGGCCGGCAGTCCGGCGTTGTCGAGGACGGGCCCGCCGCCCTCACCGTCCGGCCGCGCGAACCCCTGCGGCCCGAAGCCCTGCTGGCCGAACTCCTGCTGGCCGAACTCTTGCTGGCCGAACTCCTGCGGTCCGAACTCCTGTCGCGCGAGCAGCTCACCGACGATCACTCCGTCGTCGGCCCCACTGCCCGCCCCGCCGCCGGTCGGCTCCGTCGGCACCGCCGGGGAACCGACTCCACCGACTCCACCGGCCCCACCGGTCCCGCCGACTCCACCAGCCTCGTCGACCCCGCCCGGCGTGCCGCCGGTCAGGCCGTCGAGCACCCCCGCCAGCGCGCCGGACAGCTCGTCGTCGACCACGCCGAAGTCGCCGTCGGACGGCCGCGGTTCGGGTGCCGGGGTGCGGGTGACCCGCGCGCCGGAGGGCAGACCGGGCACCGCGGCCGGCTGCTCGGCCTGCTCCAGCAGTGCCGAGGGCACCAGCACCACGGCCCGGGTGCCGCCGTAGGGCGAGGGCCGCAGGGTGACCTGGATGTCGTGCCTGGCCGCGAGCCGGGCGACGACGAACAGGCCGAGCCGCAGGTCGTCGCCGAGTGCGGAGACGTCCAGCTCGGGCGGGTTGGCCAGGTACTCGTTGAGCCGCTCGTACTCCTCCTCGGTCATGCCGAGGCCGCGGTCCTCGACCTCGACCGCCAGGCCCTTGGGGACCTCCTGGGCCGAGACCTGCACCTGGGTGTACGGCGGGGAGAAGGTGGTGCCGTTCTCGATCAGCTCGGCGATCAGGTGGATCACATCGGCGACGGCCTGCCCGCTGAGCGAGGCGCGCGGCACGCCCTGCACGACGACCCGGGCGTAGTTCTCGGTCTCGGAGACGGCGCTGCGCAGCACGTTGACCACGGGCACGGCGTTGCGCCAGCGCCGGGCGGGCAGCGCGCCGCCGAGGATGACCAGGTTCTCGGCGTTGCGCCGCATCCGGGTGGCCAGGTGGTCGACGGCGAACAGTTCGCGCAGCAGCTCGGGTTCCTCGTGCTCGCGCTCCAGCGCGTCGAGCATGCTGATCTGCCGGTGGATCAGGATCTGGGTGCGGCGTGCGATGTTGAGGAAGACCTTCTTCGTCCCCTCGCGGCCCTGGGCCTGGTGGACGATGGCGGCGACGGCGGCCTGCCGGACGGCGGCCAGTCCGTCGGAGGTCTGCTGGACCTCGTCGCCGACCCGCCGGGACGGCGCCCAGGTGGGCGGGGTGGGCACCGGTTCCCCGGCGCGCAGCCGGCCGACGATCTCGGGGATCTCGTGCTGGGCGAGCGCGAAGGTGTCGCCGCGCAGTCCGGTGAGCCGGGCGGACAGCGACCGGGCGACCCGGACGCCGCGGACCAGGCTGACCAGCAGCACCAGGGCGACGGCGGCGGTGCCGGCCAGCAGTGCGGTGCGGTTCGCGGTGTCGCGCAGCAGGTAGGCGGCGTAGCCCCAGGCGGCGGCGAGGCCCAGGCTGGGGACCAGCACGAGGGCGAGGAGCGAGCTGCGGAGGGAGCCGGACCGGCCGGCGCGGTGGCCCGTGCGGGGGGCCGATATGCCTGGCATCTGATTCCTTGTTGCAGGGCCGAGTTGCAGGCCGGGTCTCGGGGCCGGACGGTGGGTCGGCCCGAGCTGTCCGGACCGGGCGTCGGGGCGCCGAGGCCCGGGGTCGCCGGACGGGGTGACGCGGTGTCACCGTCCGTGCGGGTGCGGCTCGGCCGCCGACGGCAGGAAACCTATCAGTCCCAGGTGGCCTCATCGCAACATCAACTGACGATATGTGAACCGATGATGGCAGGAACGACCAGTCCCGATCGGAGCGTTCGCCGACGGAACGCCGCAGCTCAGCGCGGTCGGTGCGGAGCGGGAACGACTCCCCGGGAGGCCGGCGGGCCGCTCGGGAAGCCGTCAGGAACAGGTCAAATCGTCGTCATACCGAAAGTTCGCCACCATCCGGGCGGCGGTTGCGCGTCCCGCGCTCCTTCCGCAACCGCCGCCGACTCCCGGACCGCGCCGCCACGGCGATCGGCCCGCCACGGCGATCGGCCCGCCATGGAGTTCCCGCCACGGAGTTCCCGCCGCGGGGTTCAGCCCGCCGCGGAGAGCGGCACCACGCGGCCGCCTCGGACGCCCCGAACCCCGCGCGGGCCGTGCCCGTACAGTTCCTCCGCCGGGGAGATCCCGGCGGCGCGGGCGGCCCCGGAGGCCCCGGACTCCAGCTCGTTGAGCTCGGTCCACGCCCAGCTCGCCAGGTCGGCCAGCTCGGCCGACCACTGCTTGCCGTACGTGCCCGTCGCCACCTGTCCGAGCCGCAGCTTCTGCACGTCCGAGGTGCCGGCCGGGGCGTAGATGTGGGTGGCGTCCCGCAGGTAGCGGATGATGTTGTGCTCCTCCTGGGTGCCGCGCGCCGCGAAGATCTCCATCGCCTGACGTGCCGAGTCCATCGCGTACTCGGTGTTGATCAGCTTGGCGTTCATCAGCTCGGCGTCGCAGGCCTTGCCGTTGTCGAGCAGGTGCGAGGCGTGGTACGCGGCCAACTTGGCCGTCATCAGCCGGGACTGCATCTCGCCGAGCTTGAGGGCGATGCTGTTCAGCTGGTTGATCGGCTTGCCGTAGAGCACCCGCTCCTCGGCGTAGCGCACCGTGTCCTCCACCACGGCGACGTGGATGCCGAGCGCGACGGCGCCCAGGTTCAGCCGGCCGTACAGGGTGGAGGAGGAGTAGGCGACGTCGAGGCCCTGGCCCTCCTCGGCGAGCCGGTTGCCGACCGGGATGCGGCAGTCCTCGAACACGAGCTCGCCGAAGCTGAACCCGTGCAGGCCGCCCTGGGTGCCGATGGTGCCGGTGCGGAAGCCGGGCCGGTCGCTCTCGACCAGGAAGGCGGACAGCCCCTTGCTGCCCCGGTCGGTGCGGAAGACCACGCCGTGGACGTCGCCGATGTGCGAGTTGCCGACGAACACCTTGCGGCCGTTCAGCACGTACTCGTCGCCCTCGCGACGGGCGGTGCCGGCCATGCCGAGCACGTGACCGCCGGACTCGGGCTCGGTGACCGCGATCGTCGGCAGGCACTCCCCGGAGGCGAACTTCGGCAGCCACGCGCGCCGTTGGGCGTCCGAACCGAAGTGGATGACCTTGGCGACGCCGAGCTGGGAGGCCTGCGCCATCGCGCCCATCGCACCGCTGACCCGGGCCAGCTCCTCGACGATCACGGTCTTGGCGAGGTGTCCCAGGCCGAGGCCGCCGAACTCGCGCGGGATCGTGACGCCGATCCAGCCACGGCGGGCGATCTCCCGCGCGAGCTCGAACTCGATCTCCCGGTCCGCCTCCATTCTGGCCACCTGAGGACGCACCTCCTTCTCCGCGAACTCACGCACCTCGGCTCGGAGGCTCTCGTGTCGTTCGTCGGTGAAGTAGTCCATCGCCATGCTTGGTCCTCTCATTCCGGTGGGTGTCGTGCCTCCCGTTCGTGCCGTAGATGCCGCTCCGGCCGCTCCCCCTGAGGGTTCGAGTGGGGGTGTGGAGGTGTGGCGGTGCCGATCGCTTCCAAGCCATCGGTGCATGCGGACCTAGGGGCGGCGCTCCCGTGGGGCCCGGGGAACTACCGTCCGTGTCTTCGGCAGGGCTCATTGTCATATGTGCACATGGGATCCATACATAGTGGATCTTGGAATGGCGGGATTCGGCCCGTCCGCTTCGGGACGGGTTTTGCCAGGGGGTCGGGAGGGGATTGACCTTCCCCCCTTGGGCGGCGCGCCCGTGGTCGCTCACATGCTGCTTTGACTGTCCATCAGCAAGGCTGGTGACCGGTACCGGTAGCACCGCAGCGCCCGGATGTCTGATTACATGTGCGCCATGACTGATGTGATGAGCACTCAAGGCCAGTTCCCGAGTGCTGCCGGGGACTCCGAGCGGACCCGCAGGCTGCGCAGCCTGGGTCTCAACGAACCCTCCGCCGACGAGGCCTTCGACCGCTTCGCCCACCTGGCAGCCAGCATCACCCGCGCTCCCATCGCGATGGTCAACTTCATCAACGACGAGCGCCAGATGTTCCGGGGGCTCTACATTCCGCCAAATTCCTCCGAACTGGCGGCTGAAGAAGGCGCGTCCTGGGCGGATCGGGGCATCGCCTTCGACCTTCCCACCCGACAGATGCCGTTGAGTCACGGTTTCTGCCCGCACGTGGTCGCCCAGCGCTCGCCCCTCGCGCTGGACGACATCCTCGCCTACCCCCGGTTCGCCGGTAACCCGGTCGTGGACGAACTCGGCGTCCGGGCCTACCTCGGCGCCCCGCTCGTGGACGACACCAACACCGTCATCGGCACCGTCTGCGTCCTCGACCGGGAACCCCGGCAGTGGGGACGCGAGCGGCTGCGCGACATCCAGCACCTCGCCGAGGCGCTGCTCTCCGAGATCCGGCTGCGCGACAACCTGCTCGCCCAGCAGCAGGAGATGTTCGCCGCCTTCGACGGCTCCCCGTTCCCCATCATGCTGACCGACGGCCCCGGCCAGGAGATCCGCTACGCCAACGCCCAGCACGCCGACACCTTCGGCGCCCCGGTGGCGTACGGCTCGATCGGCACCGCCTACCCCCAGCTCGGCGCGGCCGGCCTCCAGCAGGCCGTCGCGGAGGCCTTCCACACCGGACGAGCCACCGTCCTCAACGACGTCCGGATCCAGTCCGGCCGTCCCGAGGCACAGCGCATCCAGCAGATCTTCAGCTTCACCTGCACCCCGCTGCGGACCGCGCGCACCGGCCAGGTCAACGGCGTCCTCACCGTCGGCATGGACGTCACCGCCCAGTCCCGCACCGAGGAGGAACTCGGCACCCTGGCCGCCCTGCTGGTCGACCGGCTCCAGCAGAACGGCGCGGCCACCGCGACCGGCCGACCGGGCATCGCCGGCGGCACCGGACTCGTCCTGCCGAGCTGAGCGGCCGGCCGCCGCTCGTGCGCGGCAGCACGGCGCCCGGGCGCAACCGCCCACCGCACCACCCGCACCGCCCGTTCCACGCGTTCCACCCACCGCGTCACCCGCACCACCCGTTCCACCCGTTCCACCCGTTCCACCCGTTCCACCCGAACCACCCGAACCACCCGTTCCACCGAGCACTGCCCACCACTGTGGCGGGGCGCCTCTCACCCCCGAGGAGAGGCTCCCCGCCACAGTGCCGTTTCCCGGCCGAACGGCGCTTCCGGGCCGAGCGGGTGAACCGTCCGCCACCCCAACCCCGACCGGGCCCCCCGGGGGCCCGCCGGTGGTAGGCATGGGCCGCATGGACTGGATGGACTGGTTCGCCGCCCCCGACTACTGGCTGAGCCGACTGCTCGTCCAACGCCTGCTCGCCGGCCTCTACCTGATCGGATTCCTCAACGCGGCCGCGCAGTTCCGCGCCCTCATCGGCACCGACGGCATGCTCCCGGTGCCCCGCTTCACCGCCCGGGTCCCGTTCCGCCGCTCGCCCGGCCTCTTCCACCTCCACTACAGCGACCGCTTCTTCACCGCCGTCGCCCTGACCGGCGCCGTGCTGGCCGCCGCAGTGGCGGCCGGCCTCGGCGACGCCCTCCCGCTCTGGGCCTCGATCCCGCTGTGGGCGGTGCTCTGGGCCCTCTACCTCTCCATCGTCAACGTCGGACAGACCTGGTACTCCTTCGGCTGGGAGTCGCTGCTGCTCGAAGCGGGCTCGCTCGCCGCCTTCCTCGGCAACGCCGACACCGCCCCGCCCACCCCCGTGCTCTGGCTGATGCGCTGGCTGGTCTTCCGGGTCGAGTTCGGCGCCGGGCTGATCAAACTGCGCGGGGACAGCTGCTGGCGCGACCTGACCTGCCTGCGCTACCACCACGAGACCCAGCCCATGCCCGGACCGCTCAGCTGGTTCTTCCACCACCTCCCCGACCCCCTCCACCGGGTCGAGGTGGCGGCCAACCACGTCGTCCAACTCCTCGTCCCGATCGGCCTGCTGCTCCCGCAGCCCGTCGCGAGCTACGCCGCCTGCGCCGTGATCGCCACCCAGCTGTGGCTGATCGCCTCCGGCAACTTCGCCTGGCTCAACTGGCTGACCGTCGTGCTCACGCTCGCCGCCGTCGAACCGGCCCGCCTCGGCCTGCCCGTCCGCGCCCACACCGCCCCCGGCGCCCCCGTCTGGTACCAGGCGGTGGTCATGGCGGTCACCGCCGCCGTCCTCGTACTCAGCTACTGGCCGGTGCGCAACCTGCTCTCCCGGGGCCAGGCGATGAACCGCTCCTTCAACCGGCTGCACCTCGTCAACACCTACGGCGCCTTCGGCAGCGTCAACCGCCTGCGCCAGGAGGTCGTCGTCGAGGGCACCGACGAGGCCGTCGTCACCCCGCACACCGTCTGGCGCGAGTACGGCTTCAAGGGCAAACCCGGTGACGTGCGCCGCCTCCCGCGCCAGTACGCCCCCTACCACCTGCGCCTGGACTGGCTGATGTGGTTCGCCGGCATCTCGCCCACCTACGCCCGGCCCTGGTTCCTGCCCTTCGTCGCCCGCCTGCTGGCCGGCGACCGGGCCACGCTGCGGCTGCTGCGCCACAACCCCTTCCCCGACGCCCCGCCGACCCACGTCCGGGCGACCCTCTACCTCTACCGGTTCACCGGATGGCGCGAACTGCGGGAAACCGGCGCCTGGTGGCACCGCACCGCGCTCCACGCCTACCTCGCGCCGGTCGACCAGGCCGCCCTCCGCCGGGCCGGTCACCCTCCGCCGCCCGCCCGGCCCGGCCGAAGCCTCCGCACCGTCCCGCTCGACCGGCTCCGACGGCCGGGCCCACCCCGGACGGAGGACCCCGGCCACCCGTCCGGACCAGCCCCCGGCCACCCGGACGGCCCTCCCGAGTAGCGGCCAGGCGGGCGGTACGGCATACGACACCGGCCCGTCCGGCGGTGGGTGCGTGCAAGGCTCGAACGGGCACCCGTATTCTGGGCCTCCACAACCGGCGGCCCGACTCGCACACCCCCCGGTCCCGCCCAAGGGGCCCCGTGCACCCGGTCCGCCGCCCCCTCGCCGTCAGCCCCGCCGTCGTCGCCCAGAACCGGACCTCACATGACAGTGCTTCACTCGCGCAACGCCGACGCAGCCGACCCGGCGGACGTCGCCGACGCCGCAGACGTCAAGGACCCCCAGGACGCCGCTGCGGAGCCCGACCTCCGCGAGGACCTCGGCCGCTACGCCGAACTCGGGGCCTTCACGCTCAGCGCCGACACCCACGCCTGGTACGCGGCCGTCGACACCGTCGCCACCCCCGAGGACGCCCGCGCCGCCTCCACCGCGCTCGCCGAACTCCGCGGCAGCGACCTCCAGCAGACCTGGGAAGCCGTCACCGCGATGGCCGCCGAGGTCAAGCTGGACGAGCCCGACACCGTGGCCAAGACCGCGCTGCTGGTCGAGATGCTCCAGCGGGTCCGCCGCACCTCCGCCACCCTCACCGGCGCCGCGTACGACGCCGACCTCGTCGCCCTCGCCGCCGCCACCGCGGACAGCACCTGGCGCCGCGAGAACGGCGTCAAGCTGTCCTGGCTGCGCGGCCGCTCGCTGCGCAAGCAGGCCGCCGCCCTCGCCCACGACCGCAAGGTCCGCCGCGAGGAACTGCACGACGCGCTCACCTCCGCCGAGATCGAACGCCGCGCCTGGGCCGCCGTCGCCCCCGCCGGAACCCTTCCGCGCGTCCCCACCGACGGCGACCTGGTCGAGCGCACCGCCCAGGCCTTCGAGCCGATCAACACCGGCCTGCGCGGCCTCGCCCGACTGCTGCCCGACCACGACCTCGACGGCCTCGCCTTCATGGAACTGGCCGACCTGGTCGAACGCCTCGCCGCCGACGAGGGCACCCTCTACCGCCTGCCCACCATCCGCGGCCTGCGCGCCACCCTGGAGGAGGCCGGCCTCGCCGACCTGCTCGCCGAACTCACGGCCGCCAAGGCCGACCGCCGCGCCGCCGAGGCCGCGTACGCGGCGCGGCAGGCGCTCGCGGGCGGGCAGCGGGACGGGCTGGCGGGGTCGTCGGTCGCGGAGCCGGTTGCCGAGGAGCCGGTCGTCGAGGAGCCGGTCACCGAGCTTCCCGAGGCCGAGGCTGAGGCCCCGGTCGAGGCCGACGCCTCCACCGACGCCTCCACCGACGCCGACGCCTCGGTGGAGGCTGTGGACGAGCTCCGGACCGAGATGGACGTCGACGCCGAGGCCGAGGCCGTCGAGACGGCGTCCGGCTCGGACCTGGACTTCGTCGAAGCCGAGCCGACTGCGGTGGAGGAGGAGAAGGAGGAGGCTCCGGCCACCGTGGTCTCCCTCCCGGCGCCCTCCCCGGCCGCTGACGACCTGGTGGCCGCCGCCACCGCCGCCCTGGCCGAGGCCGCAGCGGCGGACGAGGCGAAGGCCGAGTCGGTCGACGTCGAGGAGCCTGCCGCAGAGGTCGAGGCCACTGTCGAGCCCGAGGCCGAGGTCGAGGCCGAGTCGGAGGCGATCGCGGAGGCCCCCGTCGAGGCGGCTGAGCCCGAGGTTGTCGAGGTCGAGACCGCAAAGGTCGAGGCCGTCGAGGTCGAGGTGCCCGCCGCCGAGGTCGAGCCCGAGGCCGCCGCCGAGGTCGCGGCCGTCGATGAGCGCGATGTCGAGCCGGAGGCCGTTGTTGCGGCCCCTGAGGTCGAGGCCGAGGTCGTTGAGCCGGTGACCGAGGTCGAGGCCGTCGAGGAGGTCCCGGCCGCAGTGGAGGAGGAGCCCGAGGCTGTTGCCGAGGTGCCCGCCGCCGAGGCCGAGCCCGAGGCCTCCGCCGAGGTCGCGGCCGTCGAGGAGCCGGTTGTCGAGCCGGAGGCCGTTGTTGAGGCCCCTGCCGCAGAGGCAGAGGCAGAGGCAGAGGTCGAGCCGGCCATCGAGCCGGAGTCCGAGGCCGTCGCCGAGGTGACCCCTGCTGTCGAGTCCGAGCCCGAGCCGGCCGTCGCGCCCGAGCCGGAGCCCGAGGTCGAGCCCGTCGCCGAGGCGGCCGCCGGCCGTCCTGCGAAGCCGGACGTCACCCCCGGCCGCCCCGTGACCGCCTACTCGGCGGACGAACTGCTCGCCGTCGTCCGCTGGATCGACGGTGACGGCACCGGGCGGAGCGACGAGGAGCTGCTCCGTGCGGCGATGAAGGAGCTGGGCTTCGCCCGCCTCGGCCCCCGGATCAAGGAGGCGCTGGGCGCAGCCGTCGCCGCCGCGCGCGGCTGACGTCCGGGCGGCAGCCGGACACGGGACAGGGGACGGGGGGGGGGGGGGGGCCGGGGACCGTCCCCTCTTTGTGGTGTTGTTGAAGGGAAGGCAGGCAGACCTTTGGGTGGGAGAGAAAACAGCCCAACCC